>CAMLGC010000010.1 GCA_946479505.1 uncultured Sphingomonadaceae bacterium | reverse complement strand
CGCCAGCGACACCGACCGCATCGGGTAATCAACCAGCGAATGCAAGACCAAAGCCGGACAAGGCGCCGTCACCGGTGCTTTGTCCGGGTCAGCTCCCACTGGATATGTCGATGCCCGAATCCGTTCCCGAGCTATCGGAGCCGGTCGCATCGATCGACAGGAGCCTTTCCCAACGTCCGTGGTCCGGATGCGATTGAAGCGCCCGTCTCCGGCAGCTAGTGTCGATCGCGTCCAAGCCATCGCAGTCGCGACGGCGGGATCGAAGGCGTGAGCCCCGGCGGCGACGAGAGGTCTCGATAGCTTGCGAGAGAACATGATGCCCGCTGACGTTTATCGACCTGCACGCGTGCTCGGCGTCACCGTCGCGGCGATCGCCTTGGCCGTCTTGTGCTGGATGAGCGCCAGCGATCGCATGACCGTGCAATCCGAAAACCCCCGATCCGCCTTCTTCGGAGGCGATGCCGCTGCCCGGATCGCGTTCGAGCAACTCACGCGCAGCAAGCCCAAGATCGCGCTGGCCAAAGCGCGGCGCGCCGTGCAAACCGCCCCCGTCGACCCTTCGACGACATCGGCGCTCGGCAGCTCACTGCTGGCGCTCGGTCGGCTCGATCAGGCCTATGCGGCCTTCGCCGTCGCAGGAAGCCTGGGCTGGCGTGATGTTCCCACGCAACTCTACTGGCTGGCGCAGGCCGAGGCAGCAGGCGACGTCGATGTTCTTGCACAGCGGCTCGACGCGCTCCTGCGTCTCGACATCGACAACGAGGCGGTCGCCAACTCGCTTCATGTGCTTGGCCAAACCTCGCTCGGCCAGCAGGCGCTCGCGACGCTTCTTCTGAAGGATCCCCCGTGGGAAAGTCGGTTTCTGGCCGAGACAGGCCGTCTCGAGGGCGCCGATCTGGAGGGCCGCATGGCAGCGATCGGTCTGGCGGTGGCGCAAGGCGCGACGGTCGATTGCGAGGCCGTGGGGATCGCTGCCAGCCGACTGATGCACAACGATCAGGCCAAGGCCGCCAAGCAGCTCTGGCGCGACGCATGCGACAGGTCCGGCGACGCGTTTCTGTCCAATGGCGCATTCGAGGTCGATCCCTCGCAGACGTCCGCCAGCCCCTTCACCTGGCAGTTGCTGTCCGAGGGAGGTCTCGACGTCGGCGTGCGGCGGGCGCCCGCGCCGCTCCATGGCGATGCGCTCAGGATAGGCTCGTCGATAACCGCGCGAACCATTGCCGCTCGCCAGCTTACCGCGCTTCAGCCGGGCTCTTATCGCCTGTCCTGGACGACGGCGCGCGATGATGGCAGCCCTGATGCCAGCATCACCGTATTGGTGCGGTGCGAGGAGCCGAGAAAGCTCATAACGCCCGAATCCTCCCTCGGCGCGGATCGGGGCAACCGTACCACGACGACATTCTCGGTCCCGACGCAGAACTGCCCGATTCAAACGGTTGTCGTTCAAAAGGCGGCGAGCAGCCCGGGTGAGACCAGCTCGGGATGGATCGACGACATCGCCATCGCGCCGATCGGCTAGGCGACCTCCGATGACCGGTAGCCGCGGTTTCCCGCGTGCCCGGACGTTCGATAGAGTGGCCCGGCGTCGCGGCGCCTGCTAGGGCGCGGGGAACACCTGAGACGAGGAGGTTGCATGCCGATCAAGCCGTTGCGCAAGGCCGTATTCCCGGTGGGGGGGCTCGGCACTCGTTTCCTCCCCGCGACCAAGGCGCTGCCGAAGGAAATGCTGCCCGTCGTCGATCGTCCGCTCATCCAATATGCCGTCGACGAGGCGATCGAGGCGGGGATCGAGCAGATGATCTTCGTCACCGGCCGCGGCAAATCGGCGATCGAGGACCATTTCGACATCGCCTACGAGCTCGAAACGACCATGGCCGAGCGCGGCAAGTCGCTCGACGTTCTGAAACAGACGCGGCTCCGACCCGGTGCGTTCGCCTATGTCCGCCAGCAGGAGCCGATGGGGCTGGGCCATGCGGTGTGGTGCGCGCGCGACATCGTCGGCAACGAGCCGTTCGCGATCTTCCTCGCCGACGAGCTGATGACCGGCCAGCCCGGCTGCATGCGACAGATGGTCGAGGCGTATAACCGCGTCGGCGGCAACGTCGTGTGCGGGCTCGAAGTGCCCGCGAGCGAAACCGACAAATACGGGATCATCGATCCGGGCGCGCGCGACGGCGCGCTCGTCGAGGTCAAGGGGCTGGTCGAGAAGCCGAAGCAGGGCACCGCGCCCTCGAACATCATGATTCCCGGCCGCTACATCCTCCAGCCCGAGGTGATGCGCATCCTCGAGACGCAGGAGAAGGGCGCGGGTGGGGAGATCCAGCTCACCGATGCGATGGCGCAGATGATCGGCGACCAGCCCTTCCACGCCTTCACCTTCGACGGGCGCCGCTTCGATTGCGGCGACAAGGCGGGCTACATCCAAGCCAACATGGCGCTTGCGGTGGAGCGCGAGGACCTTGCGGGGCCGGTGCGCGCGTTCGGCGAAAAGCTGTTCGCGCACGCCGGAGAGGCGCCGAGGTAATGGATGAGGCAGCGGGTGCCGGAGCGGCGGCGAACGCGGGCGGCGAGGTGATCCGCATCCGCGGTGCGCGGGTGATCGTCACCTGCCCGGGGCGCAATTTCGTCACCTTGAAGATCGAGACCGATCAGGGCCTCACCGGCATCGGCGACGCGACGCTCAACGGGCGCGAGCTCGCGGTCGCCTCGTACCTCACCGATCACGTGCTCCCCAATCTGATCGGCCGCGACGCGCACCGGATCGAGGATATCTGGCAGTTCCTCTATCGCGGTGCCTATTGGCGGCGTGGCCCGGTCACGATGTCCGCGATCGCCGCCGTCGATACCGCCTTGTGGGACATCAAGGCCAAGGCGGCGGGCCTGCCGCTCTACCAGCTCCTCGGCGGCCGATCGCGCGACGGCGTGCTCGTCTATGGCCACGCCAACGGCGCGGACATTGAAGCGACGGTCGATCAGGTCGGCAGATATCGCGAGCTGGGCTATCGCGCGATCCGCGCGCAGAGCGGCATTCCGGGCGTCCGGGGTGCGTACGGCGTCGGCAAAGGGGACCTCTATTACGAGCCTGCGGACGCTGCGCTCCCGACAGAAACGCTGTGGTCGACGCCCGCCTATCTCGCCCACGCCCCCAAGCTCTTCGATCGGCTGCGCGCGGTCTATGGCGACGAGGTCGAGCTGCTCCACGATGTCCATCACCGCCTGACCCCGATCGAGGCGGCGCGGCTCGGCAAGGCGCTCGAGCCCTATCGCCTGTTCTGGATGGAGGACGCGACGCCGGCCGAGAACCAGGAGGCGTTCCGCCTGATCCGCCAGCACACCACGACGCCGCTCGCGGTGGGCGAGGTGTTCAACACGATCTGGGATTGCCGCGAGCTCATCCAGAACCAGCTCATCGACTATATCCGCGCGACCGTCGTCCATGCCGGCGGCATCACGCATCTGCGCCGCATCGCCGATCTCGCCGCGCTCTATCAGGTGCGCACCGGCAGCCATGGCGCCACCGATCTCTCGCCCGTCTGCATGGGCGCGGCGCTCCATTTCGATACCTGGGTGCCCAATTTCGGCATCCAGGAATATATGCGCCACACGCCCGAGACGGATGCGGTGTTCCCGCATGATTACCGGTTCGAGGATGGCTATCTGATCGCGGGCGAGACACCGGGTCATGGCGTCACGATCGACGAGGCGCTCGCGGCGAAATATCCCTATGATCCCAAGCAGCTTCCCGTGGCGCGGCTGGCCGATGGGACGTTGTGGAACTGGTAACGGCGGCCTGAGGATCTATCGGCCGAGACGCGCCATCGTGGCGTTGGCGCCGTCGCGTTCCAGCAATTCCAGCCACTCGGCGAGTGCGCTGCGAACCTCCTGATTGGCAGCGACCTCGGGCGGGAAAATCGTGCCGAGCGCGAGCAACGCCGCGACCCGTTCGCGCGCGCTCCCGGTGCCTTCGAGCGCGTCGGCAGTGCTGCCCGCGAGCGGATCGTCGACGACATACGGCGCCCCTGCATCGTCCACCCCCGCCTGCCAGCGCATCCATGCGGCGACGGCGAGCGTCAGCGCAGGCGAGGATCGCCCGCGCCGGGCCCGCAGCGTCGCGAGCAGGCGCTGGGGCAGCTTCTGCGATCCGTCGATCGCGATCTGGCGGGTGCGGTGCATCAGCGCGGGATTGGCGAAGCGCGCCATCAGGTCGCGGCGATAGGCGGCGACGTCGAGCTCGAGCGGTGGAGACAGCGTGGCCCCAGCTTCGTCCCACAAGGTCTCGATGAAGCGGCGACCCTCCTCGATGGCGACGAATTCATGCACATAGTCGATCCCCGCGAGGCCGCCGAGATAGGCCACCCCCGAATGCGCACCGTTGAGGAGTCGCAGCTTGGCCTCCTCCCACGGCGCGACATCCGCCGTGAGCTCGACGCCCAACGCCACAAAACCGGGCCGCGGACCGGCGAACCGGTCCTCGATCACCCATTGCGCGAAAGCCTCGGTCTTAACCATCGCGCGGTCCTCGACCCCGAGCCGGTTGGCAAGCGCGGCTATGTCTTCGGGCGCCGTCGCGGGGACGATCCGATCGACCATCGTCTGCGGGAAGGCGCCCTCGGCCTCGATCCACCGGGCGAGGGCAGGATCGTGCGCGCGCGCCAGGGTCAGCACCGCCTCGCCCAGCCGCCGGCCGTTGTGCGGCAGGTTGTCGCAACTGATCGCGGTGAACGGATGCAGCCCCGCCGCCCGACGCTGTGCAAGCCCCGCGACGAGGAAACCGGGCGCGGTGCGGGGTAAATCGAGGCTTGCCAGATCGGCGGCGACATCGGCGTCATCCTCGATCAGCCGCCAGGTGGCGGGATCGAGCTTGTAGCCCTTCTCGGTGACGGTGAGCGTGACGATGTGAACCTCGGGGCTCGCCAGCGCCGCGATCACGGCCGCCGGATCCTCGGGCGCGACGAGCACGCGGCCGATCGCGCCGATGACGCGCACGTCCTCGCGGACACCGTCGGGGACGACGAGGCTGTAGAGGCTGTCTTGTGGCTCCATCCGGTCGCGCACGCCGGGCGAGCGGAGCGACACGCCGGTGACGCCCCAGCGCAGATCGCCGCTCGCGAGCGCGGCGTCGAACACCGCCGCCTGGTGCGCACGATGGAACGCGCCGATGCCGAGGTGGATGATTCCGGTCTTCACCGCGCCGCGGTCATAAGCGGGGCGGGCGATGTCGGCGGGAAGGAAGGGGAGCGCGGCGGTGTCCAGGCGCCCGCTCACAGCCGATAGGCTTTCTTGACGAGATCGTACGCGAGCGCGCGCGCGACCTCGTGTGCCTCGTCCTCGGGCAGGCGGTGCTCGACGACGAGCCGCGCGAGAAACGCGCAGTCCATCCGCCGCGCGACATCGTGCCGCGCGGGAATCGAGAAGAAGGCGCGCGTATCGTCGTTGAACCCGACACTGTTGTAGAAGCCCGCCGTTTCGGTCACGCGCTCGCGAAAGCGGCGCATGCCGTCGGGGCTGTCGTTGAACCACCAGGGCGGGCCGAGCTTCAGCGCCGGATAATGGCCTGCAAGCGGCGCGAGCTCGCGGCTGTAGCTGTCCTCGTCCAAGGTGAAGAGGATGATCGTCAGGTCGGACCTGGAGCCGTAGCGCGCGAGCAAGGGATGGAGCGCGTGGACATAGTCGGTGGGCACGGGCATGTCGGCTCCCTTGTCCCGTCCGAACCGTTCCATGATCTGGGGGTTGTGATTGCGGAACACGCCCGGGTGGATCTGGAGCGTCATCCCGTCGGCGAGGCTCATCCGCGCCATTTCGGCCAGCATCTGTGCGCGAAACAGCTCGGCCTCGGCCGCGGTGAACCCGCCCGAACGCACCCTTGCGTAGAGCCGTTCGGCATCGGCGCGGTCGAGGTCGGCGGTGGCGGCACTCGGATGGCCGTGGTCGGTTGCGGTCGCGCCGCCCACCTCACGGAAATAGGCGCGTCGGTTCTCGTGCGCGCGCAGATAGCCCCGCCAGGTCGCGACATCCTCGCCCGTGATCTCGCCCAGCCGGTCGATGTTCGCTGCGAAGCCCTCGAAATCGGGATCGACCACCGGATCGGGGCGATAGGTCGAGATCACGCGGCCGCCCCAGCCGCTTTCCTGGATCGCACGATGCGCGTCGAGCGGATCGAGCGGGCCTTCGGTGGTCGCGAGCGCTCCGATGTTGAACCGGTCGAACAGCGCGCGCGGGCGGAAGGCATCGGTCGCGAGCGCGGCGTTGATCGCGTCGAAATGGCGATCGGCATTCTCCGCCGAAAGCACCTCGGTCATCCCGAAAATCTCGGCGAACACCCAGTCGAGCCACAGCCGCGACGGCGTGCCGCGGAACAGGCGGTAATGCTCGGCAAAGCGCCTCCAGATCGCGCGCGCGTCGCGCTCGGTCGGCCCGCCATCGGCGCGCGGCACGCCAAGCGCTTCGAGCGGGACACCCTGGCTGTGGAGCATGCGGAAGACGTAATGGTCGGGGACGATCAGCAGGCTCGCCGCATCCTCGAACGGCGCGTCGGTGGCGAACCAGGCCGGATCGGTATGGCCATGCGGCGAAAGGATCGGCAGATCCTTGATCTCCGCATAAAGCCGCCGCGCGATCTCGCGCGTGGTCCGTTCGGCGGGAAACAGCCGGTCGGAGTGGAGCGCCAGCGCGGTCATGCAACCGTTTCTGCCTGAGCCGGCGTGACCGGATCGTAGCGCGGCACAATCAGGTGGATCACGCCCAGCGCGATCAGATAGGCGCAGGCGGCGACGAGGAAGATCGGCTGATAGCTGCCGACGACCTCGAGGATGATGCCGGCATATTTGGAAAGCAGCATGCCCCCGACCGCGCCGGCAAGCCCGCCGAGGCCGATCACCGATCCCGCCATGCGGCGCGGGAAGAGGTCGCCCGGCAGCGCGAACAGGTTCGCCGAAAAGCCCTGATGGCCCCCACAGGCGAGTCCGATCAGCCCGACCGCGACCCACAGCTGCTGCGCCTGCGCGGCAAAGGCGATCGGCAGGGTGCATAAGGCGGTAAAGAAGTACGCGGTTTTGCGGGATCGATTGAGCGATCGGCCGCGCGCGAGCAGGCGCGACGACGCGAGCCCGCCTAGCACCGATCCGACATCGGCCATCAGGTAGATCGCGACCAAAGGTGGCCCGAATTCGAGCATGTTGAGTCCGAACTGCTTGTTGAAGAAATCGGGCAGCCAGAACAGGAACACCCACCACACCGGATCGATCAGGAAGCGCCCCGCCATATACGCCCAGGTCTGGCGCAGCCGCAGCAGGTCGCGGAACGAGGCGGGCGCATGGTGCTCGACCGGTTCGGAGCGGATCCAGGCGAGCTCGTTTTTGCTCACGCGCGCATGCTTTTCGGGCGCGCGATAGAAGCCGAGCCACGCCACCAGCCAGATTACCGTCAGCGCACCGGTCGCGTAGAAGGCCATCCGCCAGCCGAAGCTCGCGGCGATAAGCGGGACGACCAGCGGCGTCACGATCGCCCCGACATTCGATCCTGCATTGAAGATGCCGATCGCAAGCGCGCGCTCGCGCTTGGGAAACCATTCGTTGGTCGCCGCCAGCGCGGCGGGAAAGGTGGCGGCCTCGCCGATTGCAAGCGGCAGCCGTGCCCAGATCATGCCCGTTGTCGACGTGAAGACGGTGTGGAGCACATGCCCGATCGTCCAGATCGTCACCGCGGCGGCATAGCCGATCCGCGCCCCCACCTTGTCGATCAATCGCCCGGCGATGACATACGAAATGCCGTAGGCGAGCTGGAAATAAAGCGCGAGGTCGGCATAGCCGATCTCCGTCCAGCCGTATCGATCCGACAGCTCGGGTTTGAGGACCGGGATGACGAGCCGATCGATGTAGCTGAGCACGACCGCGAAGAAGAGCAGCCCGCAAACGATCCAGCGCACCTTGCCCGATGGGCGGGGGACGGGTCCGATGGCGCTGCTCGCCCCCGCATCGGGTGCCGCAAGATCGGCGTCGGCCATGCTGCTCTCCTCGTTGTTGCGTGGAGGACGTTGAAGCAAAGTTATCAGACAGGATTCGCCGGCGTGTCGAGCGCAAAGACTCAGGCCATCGATGTTTTCGCGGCCGGATTGAACGTTAGGCGGGGGCGCCGAACAGGTCGTGGGCGTCGGCGTCCTCGATCGTCGCGGCCGCGATGTCGCCCACCGCCAGATGCCCTGCATCGCGCAGATGCACCTCGCCGTCGATCTCGGGCGCGTCGGCCTTGGATCGGCCGGTGGCGCCGCCGCTCTCCGCATCGACGGCGTCGATGATGACGTCGAGCGTGCGGCCGATCTTCGCCTGGAGCTTGGCCGCCGAGATGCGCGCCGTCAGCTCCATCAGGCGGGCGTAGCGCTCTTCCTTGACCTCCTCGGGCACGGGATCGGGGAGGGCATTGGCGGGCGCGCCCTCGACCGGCTCGAAGCGGAAGGCGCCGACGCGGTCGAGCTGCGCTTCCTCGAGCCAATCCATCAGGTAGCGGAAATCGTCCTCGGTCTCGCCGGGAAAGCCGACGACGAAGGTCGATCGGATCGCGATGTCGGGGCAGATGTCGCGCCAGCCCTTGACCCGTTCGAGCACCTTCGCCTCGTTCGCGGGCCGGCGCATCGCCTTCAGAACGCTGCGGCTCGCGTGCTGGAAGGGAATGTCGAGATAGGGGAGCACCAGCCCCTCGGCCATCAGCGGGATAACCTGATCGACGTGCGGGTAGGGATAGACGTAGTGGAGCCGTACCCAGGGCGCGATCTTGCCGAGCTCGCGGGCGAGGTCGGTCATGTGCGCCCGGACCTCGTGGCCATGCCACATCCGCGGATGGTGCTTGATGTCGACGCCGTAGGCCGAGGTGTCCTGGCTGATGACGAGCAGCTCTTTGGTGCCCGCCTCGACCAGCTTCTCGGCCTCGCGCAGGATCGCGTCGGGGCGGCGGCTGACGAGATCGCCGCGCAGCTGCGGGATGATGCAGAAGGCGCAGCGATGGTTGCAGCCCTCGGAAATCTTCAGATAGCTGTAGTGACGCGGGGTGAGCTTGAGCCCGGCATCGGGCACGAGGTTGAGGAAGGCGTGCGGCGGCATCGGCGCCGCGTCGTGGACCGCGCCCACCACCTCCTCATATAGGTGTGCGCCGGTGACGGCGAGGACGTTCGGGAAGCGCGTGCGGATGACCTCGGCTTCCTTGCCCATGCAGCCGGTGACGATGACGCGGCCGTTCTCGGCAATCGCCTCGCCGATCGCTTCGAGGCTCTCCTCCTTGGCCGAATCGAGGAACCCGCAGGTGTTGACGAGCACGACGTCGGCGCCCGCATAATCGGGCGACATCGCATAGCCGTCCGAGCGCAGCTTGGTGAGGATGCGCTCCGAATCGACGAGATTCTTCGGGCAGCCGAGCGACACCATGCCCACGCGGGGCGGAGAGGGAAGTTGCGTTGCCATGGGAGTGGCGGGCACATAATCACTTCTGCGCCGTTTTGCCAGATGGAAGGACGCACCGTGCCGAACTTCGACCTGCGGCCGCATCAGCCGGATGCGAAAAGCGCCTCCTGCGCCGTAACGGTGGTTGCCGAGCGGCTCGACCAAGCCCGGCTTTCGCTCACCTATCGAATTGCCGGCGCGATCGACGCGATCGCCTGGCCCGAGCCGTCGCCGCACGAATTTGCCGATCTCCTTTGGCAGCATACCTGTTTCGAGGCGTTTGTCGGAGGCGAAGGCGAGGCGGCCTATCGGGAATTCAACCTGTCGCCGTCATCGCGGTTCGCGGTCTATGCGTTCGACGGCCACCGGGCCGGGATGCGGCGGGCCGACGACGCGGTGGTGGTCGAGCAGCATTTTACGCGTTCGGTGGACTGCGCGGAGCTGCGCGCTGTGGTGCGGCTCGACGGGCTGGCGGATGCAACCTGCTGGGAGGTTGGGCTGACCGCTGTCATCGAGGAGCGCTCGGGCGCCAAATCGTTCTGGGCGCTCGCGCATCCGGAGGGCGTAGCGGACTTTCACGATCGGGATTGCTTTGTCGCGCGGCTCCCGGCACCTGACGCCCCATGAAATTCGGCATCGACCGGCTGCTCGCCGACCCCGCTCTTCTTGGCGCCCTCGAGGGCAAGCGCGTCGCCTTGCTTGCGCATCCGGCGTCGGTCACCGAGGATCTGACCCACAGCCTCGACGCGCTGGTCGCGGCCGGAGTGAACGTGACCGCGGTGTTCGGGCCGCAGCATGGCGTGCGCGGCGATCTTCAGGACAATATGATGGAGTCGCCCGATTATACCGATCCGACCTACGGGATGCCGGTGTTCAGCCTCTACGGCGAGGTGCGGCGGCCGCGGGGGCAGTGGATGGGCACGTTCGACGTGGTGCTGATCGACCTCCAGGACCTGGGGTGCCGCATCTACACCTTCATCACGACGCTGCGCTACATGCTCGAGGCCGCCGCCGAGCATGGCAAATCGGTGTGGGTGCTCGACCGGCCCAACCCCGCGGGGCGGCCGATCGAGGGGCTGACGCTGCTGCCCGGCTGGGAGAGCTTCGTCGGGGCGGGGCCGATGCCGATGCGGCACGGGCTGACGATGGGCGAGCTCGGCCGGTGGTTCGTCGATCTGCTGCGGCTCGATGTCGACTATCGGGTGATCGAGATGGAGGGGTGGGCGCCCGACGCGGGGCCGGGGTTCGGCTGGCCCGAGAGCCGCGTCTGGGTCAATCCGAGCCCCAACGCGCCCAATCTCAACATGGCGCGCGATTATGCGGGGACGGTGATGCTGGAGGGCACCACGCTTTCCGAAGGGCGCGGCACGACGCGGCCGCTCGAACTGTTCGGCGCGCCCGATCTCGATGCGCGCGCGGTGATGGGCGAGATGCAGCGGCTGGCGCCCGGGTGGCTCGACGGGTGCCTGCTGCGCGACATCTGGTTCCAGCCGACCTTCCACAAGCATGCGGGGGAATTGTGCAACGGCGTTCACATCCACGCCGAGGGCGCGCGATACGACCATGACGCGTTCCGGCCGTGGCGGGTGCAGGCGCTGGCGTTCAGGGCGATCCGGGGACTGTATCCGGATTATCCGCTGTGGCGCGATTTTCCGTACGAATACGAGTTCGACAAGCTCGCGATCGACGTCATCAACGGCGGGCCGGGCCTGCGCGAATGGGTCGATGACGCCGGCGCGGCGCCGGGTGATCTCGACACCGCGGCGCGCGCCGACGAGACCGCCTGGGCCGACGCGCGCGAGGCTTTCCTGCTCTATTAGGAGCTGGACTTCGCCGTACTCTTGCGCGCGGCTGTCTTCTTGGCGGCCGGTTTCTTGGCGCTCGTCGTCTTGGATGCGGTCGATTTGGTCGAGCTGGACTTCTTGCCCGCCACCTTGGCCCGAAGCTTGGGCGAGGAGGCGGCGACCGCCGCTGCGCCCGCGAGCACCGCGGCGCCGACCGCGGCAGCGGTCACGCCCGGATTTGCCTTGGCCTTCGACGCTGCCGACTTCGCCGTCTTGGATGCGGACTTGGCGGTCGATTTGGCGGTATCGGAAACGGTCTTCGCAGCCGATTTGGCGGATTTGCCGGCGCTGTCGGCGGCTTTGCGGACGCGCGACCTGGGCGTGTCGTCGTTGCTGGGTTCGGCCTTGGCATGGGGCATGGCGGACTCCGGGATGTGCGACATGTGAAATACTCCTACCTGTTGCCGATACAACCGGAACGCGCCCGCAATGGTTCCGTCGTGCCGGCGCGGGTCGCGAACGCGTTGCGGCTTCCCATATCGGCGGCGTGACGATGGCCCACCAGCCCGACCTGTTCGACCTGCCCGCCGCGCCCGCGCTGCCGGGGCTTTCGCTCGCGACCGGACTGATCTCGCCCGACGAGGAGCGCGCGTTGATCGACGCGATCGATGCGAGCGGGCTGGCGCCGTTCCGGTTCCAGGGCTGGCTCGGCAAGCGGCTGACGACCTCGTTCGGCTCGGCGTACGACTTCGAGCATGGCGGGCTCGCCGAGGCGGCGCCGATCCCCGATTTCCTGCTGCCAGTGCGTGCGCGGGCGGCGACGTTTGCGGGGCTGGAGGCGGACGCGTTCGTCCACGTGCTGCTGATCCGATACGATCCGGGTGAGGGGATCGGCTGGCATCGCGATCGCCCGCAGTTCGGGCACGTCGTCGGCATCTCGCTCGGCGCGGCGACGGTGATGCGCTTCCGCCGGCGGCGCGAGCGCGGCTTCGACCGGGTCTCGGTGCCGCTGCCGCCGCGGTCGGTGTACCATCTGACGGATGAGGCGCGGCACGTGTGGGAGCACAGCATCGCCCCGATGGACGAGGCGCGGTGGTCGATCACGTTTCGGAGCCTGGCAGGGCGGTAGGTTCGCTGCGCTCACGCCTTCCTCGTCAGCTCGCGCATGGCGTCGTCGAGGCCGTCGAGCGTCAGCGGGTACATGCGGTCGTTCATCAACTCGCGGATCATGCGGACGCTTTGCGAATAGTCCCATTGCGCCTCGGGCGCGGGGTTTAGCCAGATTGCGGCGGGATAAGTCGCGGTAAGGCGGCGGAGCCAGACGGCGCCGGCCTCTTCGTTGCTGTGCTCGACCGAGCCGCCGGGATGGGTGATCTCGTAGGGACTCATCGAGGCGTCGCCGACGAAGACGAGTTTGTAGTCGTGGCCGTATTTGTGGAGGACTTGGCCTGTCGGCGTGCGCTCGGTGAAGCGGCGGCGATTGTCCTTCCACAGGCCCTCGTAGGGGCAATTGTGGAAGTAGAAGAATTCGAGGTTCTTGAACTCGCTGGTGGCGGCGGAGAACAGTTCTTCGCAGAGACGCACGAACGGGTCCATCGAGCCGCCGACGTCGAGGAAGAGGAGCAGCTTCACCGCATTGTGCCGCTCGGGGCGCAGACGGATATCGAGCCAGCCCTGGCGCGCGGTGCTACGAATGGTCGCGTCGAGATCGAGCTCGTCGGCGGCGCCCTCGCGCGCGAAGCGGCGCAGGCGGCGCAGCGCAAGCTTGATGTTGCGCGTGCCGAGCTCGCGGGTGCTGTCGAGGTTCCTGAAGGCGCGCTTGTCCCACACCTTGATCGCGCGCTTGTGCGTGCTCTCGCCGCCGATGCGGACGCCCTCGGGGTTGTAGCCCGAATTGCCGTAGGGCGAGGTGCCGCCGGTGCCGATCCACTTGTTGCCGCCCTGGTGCCGGCCCTGCTGCTCCTCGAGGCGCCTTTTGAGCGTCTCCATAATCTCGTCCCACGAGCCGAGCGATTCGATTTTCGCCATTTCCTCAGGCGTGAGGTATTTCTCGGCGACGGCGCGGAGCCAGTCTTCGGGGACGTCGGCGGTATCGGCGCCGTAGGTGGTGGCGATCCCCTTGAAGGCCTTCGAGAAGACCTGGTCGAAGCGATCAAGCAGACCCTCGTCCTTCACGTAGGTGGCGCGGGCGAGATAGTAGAAGGCCTCCGGCGTGCGCGCGATCACCTCGCGGTCGAGCGCTTCGAGCAGCACGAGATGCTCCTTGAGACTCGCGGGGATTCCGGCGGCACGCAACTCGTCGAGGAAGGTCAGGAACATGGGGGCGCCCGCGCGACGCTGACCAAGTTGACCGTTGCCGCCGCATCGCGGTGCGGACATCCGCCGACTCGGCGGCCACGTCGCGGAACGCAGCGAAAGCAGCGGTACGTCCCCCCTGATTTGCCCTTTCCACGCATGCCGCCGTTGGAGAGGCGACGAGCACATGCGGGTCGTGGGGACGGCATTGCGGTACCGTGGCACAATCGGGGGGCTGTAGGACAGCGGGAAGTTCGCTTCCTCTCCCTCCGGGAGAGGGAGATTTGCGCTCAATACCCCTCGCTTGCCAGTCGTTCGCGCAGCCAGGTGAGCGTTTGCGGCGCGGCATCGGGGCGGGCGCGTGCGGGCTTGCCTTCGCGCAGGCGGTCCTTGTCCTTTTCGGGCGGGTCGACGACGCGGACGCGCACCGGGGCGCTGCCTGCCTCGCGGATGCCGAGCAGCTCGGCGGCGCCGCGGCTCAGATCGATGATGCGGCCGCGCGCGAACGGGCCGCGATCGTTGACACGCACCAGGATCGTGCGGCCGGTCTGGAGCGAGGTGACCTCGACATAGGTGGGGAGCGGCAGCGTCTTGTGCGCGGCGCTGATCCCCTTGGGGCGATATTTCTCGCCGTTGGCGGTCATGTTGCCCGATTCGTCGCCGTACCAGCTCGCATAGCCGACCGCGTCGTACGCGGGATCGGCGTGGGGCGTGTAGGTGACGCCGCGCACCGAATAGGGGCGGCCGATCTTGACGGGCGTGTCGCTGACGGGACGGAAGCCGCCCGAGCAGCCGGCAAGGAGGACGGCGAGCAGCAGCGCCGGCACCGATCGACTGAACTGGATACGCACGAAACACCCTCCCGGGCGGCCATCATAGGGAAGGGGAGTCGGGCGTCAAAGGGTGGTCGTGTTTCGCGCGGCTCAAGGAACGACCGGCAGCGCGATCGCGCTCGGCTGGGCGGGCGCGTGGTAAAGGCTGATCGTGGCCTTTCGGTAGTCCGCCGGCTGGGCGTCGAAGATGTTGGGGACGAAACTCTGCGGGTTGCGGTCGTACAGGGGAAACCAGCTCGACTGGACCTGGACCATGATGCGGTGGCCCGGCAGGAAGGTATGCGCGACGCTGGGAAGCGCGAAGCGGTATTCGAGCGGGGTGTTGGGCGTGATCGGCCGCGGGTCGGAATAGCTTTGCCGATAGCGCCCGCGGAAGATGTCCATCGCGACGCCGAGCTGGTAGCCGCCGAGCTCGGGCTTGGGGCCGTATTCGGCCGGATAGACGTCGATCAGCTTGACGACGAAATCGCCGTCGGTGCCGGTGGTGGCGGCGATCAGATCCGCCATCGGCGCGCCCGCGATCGTCACGGGCTCGGTCAGCGGCGCGGTCTGATAGGTGAGGACGTCGGTGCGGTCCGAGAAGGGGCGCTGATCGTCGACCAGCCATGCGTGCCACGTCGAGTTTGAGGCGTAGGTCGGGCGGATCGGGCGGATGCGATAGGGGATCGGCTTGGCGGGATCGGAGACGTAGCGATCGACGCCTTCCATCGTCGGCGGGATGAAGGAGAGCGTGCCGTCCGCGCCGAAATAGAGGCGCTTCATCGGGTGCGCGCATGCGTCGGTGCAGGCGAGCGGCCAGGTGTCGAGCTTCTGCCAGCGGTCGGCTCCGGTCTGGTAGGCGAGCACGGGCGGCAGATCGGCGGCGGGGGCGCCGGGCTTTAGCTGCGCGTCGAGGAAGGGGAGGAGGACCTTGCGGCGGAACCAGCGGGCGGTGTCCTCGTGGAACTCGATCGGGCCGATCGAGGCGCCGTCGCCGGCCCATTGCCCGTGATACCACGGGCCGAGGACGAGGTGATTGACGTGGTCGGAATCGTGCGGGCTGACCGCTTCGAAGGCGGCGACGGCGCCGTACATGTCCTCCTGGTCCCACTGGCCGGCAACCCAGAGCGTCGGCACCGTCTGCGGCTTGGTGGCGAGAATGTCCTCGAGCGCCTGCGCTTTCCAGAAATCATCGTAGGCGGGGTGATCGTGGAGCTTGCGGACGAAGCCGAGCTGCTGGAGGCCGCGGCTCTTGACGAAGCCCGAGGCCGAGCCGGCTTTCAGGAAGGTGTCGTAATCGTCATAGGCGTCGCGCCACAGGTCGCCTGCGGAGCCCTTGGCGGCATCCTGGCTGTAATAATAATCGTAGCCGATCAGGCGGAAGGCGCCGCCGTGGAAGTCGTCGTCGCCCATCCACGTGTTGATGACGGGATTGGCGGGGACGGCGGCCTTCAACGCCGGGTGGGGATCGGCGAGGGCCATCGCGACCATCATCCCGTCATAGCTGGTGCCGATCATGCCGACGCGGCCATTGCCTTCGGGGACGTGCTTCACCAGCCAGTCGATCGTGTCCCACGCGTCGGTGGCGTGGTCGATCCTGGTGGGGTTGTCGGGGCCGCGCAGCGGGCGTTCGTTGACGTAGATGCCTTGCGATTCGTGCTTGCCGCGAATGTCCTGATAGACGCGGACATACCCCGCATCGAGGAACATCGCGTCCGATTGGCGCATGATCGCGTGATAATCGGCGCTCGCGGCGCGGCTGGTCGCGCCGTCTGCACCATAGGGGGTGCGCTGGAGAAGGATCGGGGCATCGTGAACGCCCTTCCTGAAGAAGATCACGGTGTGGAGCTTGACGCCGTCGCGCATCGGAATCTCGGCGGTGCGCAGAACGTAATTGAAGCTGCTCTCGACCGGAACGAAATCCTCGTTCATGTCGGCCGGCAGCGTTTGCGCAGGCGCGGTGCCGATTGCCAGCATCGCCAGCAGCGTGCCCGCCAGCGCCTTGCTCCAGTGCCGCATTTTTCCGCTCCTCCCCTGTTCCGGGACGAGCGGTGCCACAGTTGCGATGATGCGGCTAGGGGCGAACGCTAGGGGGCGTAGGCGTCGATCAGGGCGCCGACATAATCGGGATCGCGGCCGGTGAGCTCGGGCGCGACGTGCGCCTTGTGGACGCTCGCCGGGGCGTCGTCGTCGGGGATGCCGTAGATGAAGCCGGAGACCGGATAGGTCGAGCCGCCGAGCCCGTCCATGTCGCGGTACCAGACGCGGACCTCGCTCCAGTCATTGTCAGGCGAGACGTCGTAAAGCGTCACATCCTGTTCGGCATGGCCGCGCTCGCCGTCGATCCGCGACCAGTTGGCGTGCGTCACCAGCGCGACGCGGGAATCGACGATGCGGCTGATGACCGCGACATGCCCGAGATGAAGCTTGGCCGATTTCGAAAAGACGATGACGGCGCCGACGCGCGGGGTATGGCCGCGCTCGTAGCGGCCGTCGGCCTGGCCCCACCACGTCCACGCATCACCGTAGATCTGAATGCCCGAGGCGGCGCGCGCGAAGGGCACGCACTGGCCGACATAATCGAGCAGCGAGTGCGCGCCTGCCGGCCTGGTGGGAATCGCCATCGCAAGCGCGACGAGGACGGGGAGGCGAATCGGGGGAAGCCGCATAGGTACGCACACTGACTGAAACCGGATGGCAAAGTGGTGAGCGGGAATGGTTAACAAAACGTTACCGCGGCGCCTTTCGCTCGTAGAGCGTCCATTCGGTGCCCGAAAGGCGGGAGGGCACGCGGTGCGCGACCGGCGTGTAACGAACGCCGCATCGCACGATCGCGGGCGGGGCCGGGCGGCGGCCGGCCTGATCGAAGAACAGGAAGCGCGCGGGGCAGGCGCTGCGGAGCGCGAGCGGGTAGTGCGCCTGGGCGGCGGCGAGGCGGAGCACCGCCGACGGGCGTTCGGTGACGAGGATGCTGGTGCCCTCGGGCGCACGCGCGCGCATTGCCGCGATCGCCGCCGGCGGGTCGCCGCGCGCGGTGCGGATGAGGGCGAGGTTCTGCGCGAGGCTCGCGGCACCGAAGGCGGCGAGCGCGAACGCCAGCGCGATGCGACCCGCGCGGCGCTTCCACAAGGCGGGCGCGAGCTCGGTCGCGACCAGCAGCAGCGCGACCGACGAGAGCAGGTAATAGCGCGGATAGCCGGGATTGGCGGGCTGGATCAACGCGACCGCCTCGGGCAGGCCGACCGCGGCGAGGAGGAAGAAGACGATGCGGCCGCGCGGGAGGCGAAGCGCAAGGCAGACGAAGGCCGCCGCGAGCGCGGTGACCGCGTAGGTGGCGCCGCTGCCGCTCGCGGGGAGGCCGAACGTGGTTTCGGTCATCGTGTCGAGCGCGGCGAGCAGCGACGGCCAGGTAAAGGCGGCATAGCTGCCGACCTGGAAGCCGGTCGCGCTCGCGGCCGCGGCGCCGAGCACCAGCGCGATGATCGCGAGGACGGCAGCGATCGCGGGGAGCATCGCATCGAAGGTGCGGCTGAGCGTGCGGGCGAGGGAGAGGCGGGTCGCGTGCGCGGCGAAAATCCAGCCTGCGATCGCGGCCAGGCCGAAGATCATGGTGAGCTGCGACAGCAGACCGACCAGCGCGAGCGCGCCGAAAGTAAGGCGCGGCGGAGGGCGCCGGGGTGTTTCGAGCCAGCGATCGACCAGCGCGATCATCAGCATCAGGCAGAGCAGCATCGGCGCATAGCCGCGCGCCTCCGAGCCGTAGGTGACGAGGATCGGTGCGAACGCGAACAGCGCGGCAGCGACGATCGCTGCGGCGGCTCCCCGTCGTGCGCCATAGGCGGCCGCGACGAGAATCGTGGCAGTGCCGCTCGCGATCGAGAGCGCGCGCATCGCGAGCGGAGCCGCCGCCGGGCCGACCAGCTCGAGCCACCAGCTATTGAGATGGTGGTTGTTGTCGTGGTTGATCGCGGTGAGCACGCCGAGCGGCGAAGCGACGCGGCGGACATATTCGACCGACCAGGCTTCATCGACCCACAGCCCGCCGTTCGCGGCAAGGAGACGGAGCGCGAGGCCGAGTGCGGCAATCGCCGCGATGATGATGGCGAGGGTGAGTTGTCGCCGGTTGTGGAGGAGAGCCGCGCGCATGAACGCGGCATCGCACGGAAATGGTTAAGTGCGGCTTAGGGACGTCCGCCTTGCCGCCGCGCCAGGAAGGCGAGGCGCTCGAACAGCATCACGTCGGCCTCGTTCTTGAGCAGCGCGCCGTGGAGCGGGGGAATGGCCTTCGATGCGTCGCGGTTCTGGAGCACCTCGAGCGGCATGTCTTCATGGAGGAGGAGCTTGAGCCAGTCGATCAGCTCGCTGGTCGAGGGCTTTTTCTTGAGGCCGGGCACGTCGCGCACCTCGTAGAAGATGTCGAGCGCGCGGGCGACGAGCAGCTTCTGGATGCCGGGAAAGTGGACGTCGACGATTTGCTGCATCGTCTCGCGGGCTGGAAAGGCGATATAGTGGAAGAAGCAGCGGCGCAGGAACGCGTCGGGCAGCTCCTTTTCGTTGTTCGAGGTGATGACGACGACCGGGCGTTCGGCGGCGCGCACCGTCTCGCGGGTTTCATAGACGTGGAATTCCATCCGATCGAGCTCCTGGAGGAGATCGTTGGGAAATTCGATGTCGGCCTTGTCGATCTCGTCGATCAGGAGGACGGGCGGCTCTGGCGCGGTGAACGCCTCCCAGAGCTTGCCCTTGCGGATGTAGTTGGAAATGTCGTGAACGCGCGGGTCGCCGAGCTGGCCGTCGCGCAGCCGGGCGACCGCGTCATAGTCGTAGAGGCCCTGGTGCGCCTTGGTGGTCGATTTGACGTTCCATTCGATCAGCGGCGCGCCGATGGCCTGCGCGATTTCCTGCGCGAGCACGGTCTTGCCGGTGCCGGGCTCGCCCTTGACGAGGAGCGGGCGGCGCAGCGTGACGGCGGCGTTGACCGCGATCTTGAGATCGTCGGTCGCGACGTAGCTCTTGGTGCCCTCGAACCGCTGCATTCAGGCCATCCCGATCTTTTCGAATATCGGGTTCGGGCATAGAGGCGGGCGCGGGGGCAGCGCAAGCGCTGCCGCGCTACATCAGGTTGCGGGCGGCGGCGCGCGATTCGAGCAGATCCCACAGCCCGCGATGCTGCGCGAGCACCTGCTCGGCGCCGAACAGGATCGCGCGCTCGACCGCGGGCGTGCCGAACGAGGTGGCGAGGAGCGTCGTCGTGTCGGCCTCGATCGGAAGCGTATTGGGCGCTGCCTCGATCCCGAAGCGCGTCGCGGCGATGTCGAGCAGCGTGCGGACGGGCGACCAATCCAGCACCAGCGCAACCGCCGCGCCGATCGCGCAGCCGGTACGATCCGACTGGGCGAGCGTATCGAGCGCATGTGCCTGGGCGACGATCGCGGCTTCGGATTCCGCCTGCCCGGGGGTGGAGGGGAGCGGCCCGGCGGCAGCGACCAGCCGGACGAGCCATGCGCGCTCGGCGACGAAAGCCTGCGCCGCTTCGGCGAGCCAGGCCTGCGCCGAGCTCGCCGGATCGTGCGCGAGCGCATAATCGACGATGCCGGGATGGCGACCGTGAAGCATGCAGATCGCATGGACTGCATCGGTGAGATCGCGCAGCGGCGCATCGGCTGCGAGCAGCGCGCGCCAGGCGGGGTGCGACGCCGTTCCTTCTGCCGCGACCAGCGAGGGGACACCCTGCCAGGCGGCGCCGGAACCTGCAATCTGAGCCGTATCGACCGCCATCGAAGCCTTCCTGAATGGTGTGTGCCGCCAGCCGATGCCGCGTCGCGCACATCTCTTCGGCCCGACATCTATACCGAAGCGCGTAAAGACACGGTTAGCGTGGCGTTGACGCTGTCGATTGGGCGCTGCGCGCGGGCGCTTGGGCGAATGCCGATCCTTTTGGTGGATCGGGCGTGCGTTCAGGCCGCGCGGTCGAGCCGCTCGGCGAGCCACATCTTGATGAGCGCCTGCCGTGTCACGCCGCGGCGCTTCGCCTCCGCATCGAGCCGCGCGACCATTTCCGTCGGCAAATGAAAACCGGCCCGAACGCGTTTCAGGTCTGATTCGTCGCGTTGCTTATCGTTCGTCATCTGTTGCACTTCGCATTATCTCACGCAAAGACGCTAAGACGCAAAGTTGTTGTGATTGTTTGCGATGCGTTTGATGCCCTCGCGAAAGGTTGCCGCGCCGAAATTCATCAGCAGGCCTAGCGGCAAGGACATCAATCGTAAATAGGTGAGCACCTGCTTGCCATGCACCGGCGCGATGCGCTCGACGGACTTCAACTCAATCAGCAGTCTGCCCTCGACGAGAAGATCGGCGCGAAAGCCTTCGTTGAGCATCACGCCGTCGAACCGAATTGGGATCGGCTTCTGCCGCTCGACATAAAGGCCGCGGCGGACAAGGCTGTCCGCCAAGACCGCCTCATATACCGATTCGAGCAATCCCGGTCCGAGCCGCTGATGCAGCTTGAATCCGCAATCGACCGCAGTCGTTGCAAGCCCCTCCACGTCCATCATGACCCCTTTGCGCCTTCGCGTCTTCGCGTGAGTCAATCATGTCCATGCAAAGACGTACGACCGCAAGGTAACGAGCTGGACTACTGGTCGAGGAAGCTCCGCATCTTGCGTGACCGGCTCGGGTGCTTGAGCTTGCGCAGCGCCTTGGCCTCGATCTGGCGGATGCGTTCGCGGGTGACGCTGAACTGCTGGCCGACCTCCTCGAGCGTGTGATCGGTGTTCATGCCGATGCCGAAGCGCATACGCAGCACGCGTTCCTCGCGCGGGGTGAGGCTGGCGAGAACG
Organism: uncultured Sphingomonadaceae bacterium; assembly: GCA_946479505.1. The sequence goes on along the minus strand of CAMLGC010000010.1, from coordinate 46,032 downwards.
CGCGTGACGGTTTCCTTGAGGTTGGACTGGATCGCGGCATCGACAGGGATCACCGCATTCTTGTCCTCGATGAAATCGCCGAGATGCGAATCCTCCTCGTCGCCGATCGGCGTCTCCAGGCTGATCGGCTCCTTGGCGATCTTCATCACCTTGCGGACCTTCTCGAGCGGCATCGACAGGCGCTCGGCCATTTCCTCGGGCGTGGGCTCGCGGCCCTGCTCGTGGAGGAACTGGCGGCTGGTGCGCACCAGCTTGTTGATCGTCTCGATCATGTGGACCGGAATGCGGATGGTGCGCGCCTGGTCGGCGATCGAGCGGGTGATCGCCTGGCGGATCCACCACGTCGCGTAGGTCGAAAACTTGTAGCCGCGGCGATATTCGAACTTATCGACCGCCTTCATCAGCCCGATATTGCCCTCCTGGATCAGGTCCAGGAACTGGAGGCCGCGATTGGTGTATTTCTTGGCGATCGAGATGACGAGGCGCAGGTTCGCCTCGACCATTTCCTTCTTCGCGATTCGCGCCTCGCGCTCGCCCTTTTGCACCATATTGACGATGCGGCGAAATTCGGGGAGCGCCATGCCCGTCTGCTGCGCGATCTCGGCAACCTCGGTGCGGATGCGATCGACCGCGTCGACCTCGTTTTCGGCGAACGCCTTCCATTTCTTGTCGACGCCGACGACCGAGCCGAGCCAATTCTCGTCGAGCTCGTTGCCGACATAGCGATCGAGAAAGTCCTTGCGCGGCACCTTGTGGCGCTCGGCGAGGCGCAGCATCTGGCCGCCGAGCGCGGTGAGGCGGCGGTTGTACGAATAGAGCTGGTCGACCAGATATTCGATCTTGGCATTGTGGAACTGGACGCTCTCGACCTCGGCGGTGAGCTCTTCGCGCAGCTTCTGGTACTTGCGCTCCTCGGCCGGCGTGAGCTCGCTGCCGGCGGCCATCGCATCCAGCCGTGCGCTCTCCATCTTGGAGAATTTCTTGTAGATCGCGGTGATGTTGGCGAACTTCTCGAGCGCCTGCGGCTTGAGCTGCTCCTCCATCTGCGCGAGGCTGAGCGTGTTGTCTTCTTCCTCTTCGTCGTCCGCCGGGCGCTTGGTGCGGCGCTCGGTCATCGATTCCTCTTCGTCGTCGGATGATTGCTCTTCCTCGACATCCTCCTCTTCCTTGTAGGAGGGGCCGGCGGTCTTTTCGGAGATCTCGCCATTGTCGTCGCCATTCTCGTCGTCCGAGAGGCTTTCGGGGGCGGGATCCTTGGAGAGCATCGCGTCGAGATCGAGGATCTCGCGAAGCTGCATCGCGCCCTCGTTGAGCGCGTTCGACCAGTCAATGATCGCGGTGAAGGTGATCGGCGATTCGCACAGGCCGAAGATCATCGTGTCGCGGCCCGCCTCGATGCGCTTGGCGATCGCGATCTCGCCTTCGCGGCTGAGCAATTCGACCGCGCCCATCTCGCGCAGATACATCCGCACCGGATCGTCGGTGCGATCGACGGTTTCCTTCTTCTTGGGCGCTTCGGGCGGGGCGGGCGTGCCATCGCCGCCATCGACCGCCTCGACTTCTTCTTCGTCGCTGCTCTTTTCGGGCTCGCCGTCTTCGCCGGCTTCCTCGTTCTCGACGATATTGATGCCCATCTCGTTGATCGCCGACATGACGTCTTCGAGCTGGTCCGAGGACATCTGGTCCTGCGGCAGCGCCTCGTTGAGTTCGTCATAGGTCAGATAGCCGCGCTTCTTCGCGCGCGCGAAGAGCTTCTTGATCGACGCATCGTTGAGATCGATCAGCGGCGCGTCGCTCTGCTCGTTCGTCTCGGTCGCGTCCGCCGTATTCGCCTTCGCCATCAATTGCCCTCAAGCATCAAGAGTTTCGTCGTCTTCGTCCGCCAGCACCAGATTTGCAAGCCGCACGCGGAGTGCCGCCTGCTCGCGCACCAACGCATTCTGGCGCGCAAAGGCTTCCTCCGTGGCATCGGCCTGCAACGCCGCCGTCGCGACGGCGAGCGCCTGGTCCACCTCCGGACCCGCCACCAGCACCGCAATCGCCTCGTTCAGGTCAGCGCAGGCGCGCGCAGCGTCGCCTGTCTTCTGGGTGAAGGAGAAGGGCAGGGTGTCGGCCCTCAGCAAATCGGTAGCAACCGAGTCAAATCCGGACGTCGCCAATATGGTGAGCAGGTTCGCGCTATCAAGCGCCTGATCTTCGAGGGCAAGATCGACCACCGCCTCGAACAATCGCCCGAGCGCGCCGCCGGCGAGCCGGAGCGAGCCCAGCACCTCGACATGGCGCGCGATCTCGGCCGGGTGGCGGATCAGGCCGACGAGCACCGCGCGAGCGAGGATCGGGTCGATGCCCTGCGCCTGGACCGCCTTCGCCTGTGCCGTGACGGGGGCCGGCGCCGGCACCCAGCGGCCGTTCTTGCGTTGGCCGGCGGGAACGAAGGGGCGGCGCTTGGGCGCGAACTGCTCGTCGAAGCGGCGGCGGAACTCGGCGAGATATTCGGCGCGGACGTTGCGGTCGGCGATCGTCTCGGCGCGCTCGGTAAGGCGTTGGCGCAGGCCGGCGCGCTGCTCGGGGGTATCGAGCGGCTCGGTGGCGAGCTCGTATGCCCACAGGCGGTTCGCGAGCGGCTCGGCCTGGCCAAGCAGCGCCTCGAAGGCTGCGGTCCCGCGCTGGCGGACGAGATCGTCGGGGTCGAGGCCTTGCGGCAGCGTCGCGAAGGCGAGGCTGCGGCCGGGGGCGAGCATCGGCAGCGCGCGGGTGGCGGCGCGGATCGCGGCCTTCTGCCCCGCGGCGTCGCCGTCGAAGCAGAGGATCGGCACGTCGACGAGGCGCCACAGGCGTTCGAGCTGTCCTTCGGTGAGCGCGGTGCCCAAGGGGGCGACGGCTTCCTCGATCCCCGCCTGGGCGAGGGCGATCACGTCCATATAGCCTTCGACCACGAGCAGGCGGCCGGTTTTGCGGCTGGCGGGGGCGGCGCGATCGAGATTGTAGAGCGTCCGGCCCTTGTCGAAGAGCGGGGTTTCGGGGGAGTTGAGATACTTTGGTTCACCCTCGCCGATGATGCGGCCGCCGAACGCGATCACGCGGCCGCGCGGATCGCGGATCGGGATCATCAGGCGGCCGCGGAAGCGGTCGTAGGGCTCCTTGCCCTCGACCTCGATCAGCAGGCCGGCCTCGACGAGGAGCTTGTCGCCGTATTCCTTGAGCGCGGCCTTGAGGCGCCCACGCGAATCGGGCGCGTAGCCGAGGGCGAACGCCTTGGCGGTGGCGGACGAGATGCCGCGCCGTTCGAGAACGCTGCGCGCCTCGGCGCCGGCGATGCCGTTCAGTTGCTGGACGAACCAGTCGGCGGCGTCGGCCGAGGCGTCGTGGAGGCCCTTGGCGCGCTCGGCCTTCTGCGCGGCGCGCGGATCAGGGGCGGGCATGTCCAAGCCGGCGGCCTGGGCGAGCTCCTTGACCGCGTCGATGAAGGGCAGACCGCGCTGGTCGGTCATCCAGCGGATCGCATCGCCATGCGCGCCGCAGCCGAAGCAGTGATAGAAGGCCTTGTCGTCGTTGACATAGAACGACGGCGTCTTCTCGTTGTGGAACGGGCAACAGCCTTTGAACTCGCGGCCGGCCTTGGTGAGCTTCACCGACTTGGCGACGAGCGCGGAGAGGAGCGTGCGGGCGCGGAGCTCGTCGAGGAACTGGGGGGAGAGGGTCACCTGCTCCCCCTCCCGCGTGCGGGAGGGGGTTGGGGGGTGGGCACCCGCTCACCGCTGGTCGCAGCGGTCAGAATGGTCTCCAGCACCCCGTCCATGTTCGTCAGCACGTCGCTGTTCCAGAAGCGGATTACCCGGTAACCCTGCGCCTCGATCACTGCGGTTCGTTTAGCGTCATACATCGCTGCGTTTGCATGCTGGCTGCCGTCGAGTTCGACGGCAAGCCGCGCGCTGCGACAGACGAAATCGAGGACGAACCCCGCAATCGGCATCTGCCGGCTGAATTTCAGGCCGCCGAGCTGCGATCGGCGCAACCGTGACCAGAGCAGGTCTTCGATCTCGTTCGTGTTGTTGCGGAGCTTGCGCGCCAATGCGGTCGGACGGCCTAGTCTGAACCGGGCGCCCACCCCTCGGTCCCCTCCCGCTTGCGGGAGGGGAGGAAGGTCGCCTTTGCTCACCCCAGCGCCGCCTTCACCAGGCCGCTCGCCTTGGACATGTCGAGCTGGGTGCCGTGGCGGGCCTTCAGCTCGGCCATGACGCGCCCCATGTCCTTCATGCCGGCAGCGCCCGTCTCCGCCTTGATCGTCTCGATCGCGGCCTTGGTCTCGTCCTCGCTCATCTGGGCGGGGAGGAAGCGTTCGATCACCGTCACTTCCGCAGCCTCGGCGTCGGCGAGTTCCTGGCGGTTGCCTTTCTCGTACATCTCGATCGATTCGCGGCGCTGCTTGACCATCTTCTGCAGCACCTCGACGACCAGCGCGTCGTCGTCGGCGACCGGGCCCTGGGTGCGTGCCTCGATGTCGCGGTTCTTGATGGCCGACTGGACGAGGCGCAGCGTCGCGGTAGTCTGCTTGTCGCCGCCTTTCATGGCGGTCACCAGCGCAGCCTTGATGTCGTCCCGAATCATGTGTGAGCCCCTGAAGGTAAACCGCCCCGATAGACGGATCGTGCGCGCTTTAACAGATTGACGCGAGGGCCTCGCGCGCCTAGCCGCTGAGCCTTAGCGACATCGCCAACCTACGACCCGGAGTGCCCGCCTCATGGCCGACGCCAAACCCACGCCCGCGCCTGCGGTTGTTTGTTCGGATCGGACCGTCTGATCGTGTCTGCGACCCGATCAGCCTGCGATCCGAATGGAGCGACGGGGGTATTGGTTCTGGCCGACGGCACCGTTGCCTGGGGCCGCGGGTTCGGGGCCGAGGGACAGGCGGTGGGCGAGGTGTGCTTCAACACCGCGATGACGGGCTATCAGGAGGTGATGACCGATCCCTCCTATGCCGGGCAGATCATCACCTTCACCTTCCCGCATATCGGCAATGTCGGCACCAACGCCGAGGATGTGGAGGCGGACAGCCCGCACGCGTTCGGCATGATCGTGCGCGAGGACGTGACCGCGCCGAGCAACTTCCGCAGCGCCGAGCGGCTCGATGCGTGGATGAAGGCGCACGAGCGGATCGGGCTTGCCGGGGTCGACACGCGCGCGCTGACGCGGCGGATCAGGAGCGGCGGCGCGCCCAACGGGGTGATCGCGCATTCGGCCTCGGGCGAGTTCGACGTCGAGCTGCTGCTCAGACAAGCGCGCGCATGGCCGGGCCTGGAAGGCATGGACCTCGCCAAGGTCGTGTCGACCGAGATGGATTACGGCTGGGAAGGCGGCGTCTGGCGGCTGGGGTTCGGGTATGAGGGCGACAGCAAGCCCCTCCCCTTCAGGGGAGGGGTTGGGGGTGGGGGAGTGCCCCAAGCGTTGTCGTCCGAGGATAGCCCCCACCCCAACCCCTCCCCTGAAGGGGAGGGGCTTGAAAGACCCCACGTCGTCGCGGTCGATTACGGCAGCAAGCGCAATATCTTCCGGAATCTCGTCAGGGCCGGGGCCAAAGTCTCGGTCGTGCCTGCCACCGCGACCTTCGAGCAGATCATGGCGCTCGATCCCGACGGCTTCTTCCTGTCGAACGGCCCCGGCGATCCGGCCGCGACCGCGGAATACGCCGTGCCAACGATCCGCAAGCTGCTGGAAACCGGCAAGCCGCTGTTCGGCATCTGCCTGGGGCACCAGTTGCTGGGGCTCGCGGTGGGGGCGCGGACGACCAAGATGTTCCAGGGCCATCGCGGCGCCAACCATCCGGTCAAGCGGCTCAGCGACGGCGCGGTCGAGATCACCAGCATGAACCACGGCTTCGCGGTGACGCGCGAAAGCCTGCCCGAAGGCGTGCGCGAGACGCACGTCTCGCTGTTCGACGGCAGCAATGCCGGACTGGAGCTCGTCGATCGCCCCGCGTTCAGCGTGCAATACCACCCCGAGGCTAGCCCGGGGCCGCAGGACAGCTTCTATCTGTTCGAGCGGTTCGTGGGGATGTTGAGGAGCGCGACCTGATGCGCTGCTGGGATTACTTTACAATTGCCCATAGGCTTGGCCCGGACGCTGGTTGGACGTGGACCGAACCGAACTTCGAAGGCGACATGCTGATCGAGGTTTTGGAAAAATTGGGCGAGGGCGGTTGGGAGTTGGTCTCAGCGGTGCCGCAGTCTTACTCGAGCGAGCACATCGCTTCAGGCGAGACTTCGCAGATCGAATATATTTTTAAGCGGCCGAGAACCTGATGCCCAAACGCACCGACATTTCCTCCATCCTCGTCATCGGCGCGGGGCCGATCATCATCGGGCAGGCGTGCGAGTTTGATTATTCGGGGACGCAGGCCATTAAAGCCCTCAAGGAAGAGGGCTATCGGATCGTGCTGGTCAATTCGAACCCGGCGACGATCATGACCGATCCCGAGCTCGCCGACGCGACCTATGTCGAGCCGATCACGCCGGAGATCGTCGCCAAGATCATCGAGAAGGAGCGGCCGGACGCGGTGCTGCCGACGATGGGGGGGCAGACCGCGCTCAACACCGCGCTGGCGCTGTTCCGCGACGGCACGCTGGAGAAGTTCGGCGTGCAGATGATCGGCGCGGATGCCGAGGCGATCGACAAGGCGGAGGATCGGCTCAAGTTTCGCGAGGCGATGAGCGGAATCGGGCTCGAAAGCGCGCGCTCGGCGATCGCGCATTCGGTCGAGGAGGCGCTGGCGGCGCTCGATCATACCGGGCTGCCGGCGATCATCCGGCCCTCGTTCACGCTCGGCGGGACGGGGGGCGGCGTCGCTTATAACCGGTCCGAGTTCGAGGAGATCGTGCGCTCGGGGCTCGACGCCTCGCCGACGACCGAGGTGTTGATCGAGGAGTCGCTGCTCGGCTGGAAGGAATATGAGATGGAGGTGGTCCGCGACCGCGCGGACAATTGCATCATCATCTGCTCGATCGAGAACGTCGACCCGATGGGGGTGCATACCGGCGATTCGATCACGGTCGCCCCGGCGCTGACGCTGACCGACAAGGAATATCAGGTCATGCGCAACGCCTCGATCGCGTGCCTGCGCGAAATCGGCGTCGAGACGGGCGGGTCCAACGTGCAGTTCGCGGTCAATCCCGCGGACGGCCGGCTGGTCGTGATCGAGATGAACCCGCGCGTGTCGCGCTCCTCGGCGCTCGCCTCCAAGGCGACGGGGTTCCCGATCGCAAAGGTCGCGGCGAAGCTCGCGGTGGGCTATACGCTCGACGAGATCGAGAACGACATCACCGGCGTCACGCCGGCCTCGTTCGAGCCGACGATCGACTATGTCGTCACCAAGATCCCGCGCTTCGCGTTCGAGAAGTTCAAGGGCGCCGAGGCGGTGCTGTCGACCGCGATGAAGTCGGTCGGCGAGGTGATGGCGATCGGGCGCAATATCCACGAGAGCATGCAGAAGGCGTTGCGCGGGCTCGAGACGGGGCTGTGCGGGTTCAACCCGGTCGAGGCGCTCAAAGGCGCGCCGCGCGCGGAGATCGAGGCGGCGCTGGCGAAGGCGACGCCCGACCGGCTGCTGGTGGCGGCGCAGGCGCTGCGCGAGGGCTTCACCGTCGCCGAGGTGCATGCGATCGCCAAATACGATCCATGGTTCCTCGAACGGATCGCAGAGATCATCGCGGCCGAGGAAGAGGTGCGCGCCAAGGGACTGCCGATCGATGCCGTCGGGATGCGGCGGCTGAAGGCGATGGGGTTCAGCGACAAGCGCCTCGCCTGGCTGGCGCTGCAATCGGCGGGGCTGAGGGGCATGGACCGCGGAATTGCACGCAGCGGCGGGCTGATCCACGAGACGGTCAAGGCGATGACCGGCGGCGTGACCGAGGCCGAGGTGCGCAAGCTGCGGCACAAGCTGGGCGTGCGGCCGGTGTTCAAGCGGATCGACACCTGCGCGGCCGAGTTCGAGGCGAAGACGCCCTATATGTATTCGACCTACGAGGCGCCCAGCTTCGGCGAGCCCGAGAACGAGGCGGCGCCTTCCGATCGGAAAAAGATTATCATCCTGGGCGGTGGCCCAAACCGGATCGGGCAGGGGATCGAGTTCGACTATTGCTGCTGCCACGCCTGCTTTGCGCTCGATGAGGCGGGCTTCGAGACGATCATGGTCAACTGCAACCCGGAGACCGTCTCGACCGATTACGACACGTCGGACCGGCTCTATTTCGAGCCGCTCACGGCGGAGGACGTGCTCGAAATCCTCCATGTCGAGCAGCAGGCGGGCACGCTGGTCGGCGTAATCGTCCAGTTCGGCGGGCAGACGCCGCTCAACCTCGCGCGCGCGTTGGAGAAGGAGGGGATTCCGATCCTCGGCACCTCGCCCGACGCGATCGACCTCGCCGAGGATCGCGAGCGGTTTGCGGCGCTCGTCGCGCAGCTCGGGCTCAAGCAGCCCGCCAACGGAATCGCGCGCAGCCGCGACGAGGCGGTCGCGGTCGCCGAGCGGATCGGCTATCCGGTGCTGATGCGACCGAGCTACGTGCTCGGCGGGCGCGCGATGGAGATCGTCGACGGGCCGGCGCAGCTCGACGATTATATCCAGACCGCGGTGCAAGTCTCGGGTGATGCGCCGGTTCTGATCGACCAGTATCTGCGCGATGCGATCGAGGTCGATGTCGATGCGATCGCCGACGGGACCGACGTTGTCGTCGCGGGCGTGCTCCAGCATATCGAGGAAGCGGGGGTCCATTCGGGCGACAGCGCCTGCTCGATCCCGCCCTACAGCCTCTCGCCCGAGATCATCGTCGAGATCGAGCGCCAGACCGAGGCGCTCGCGCGCGCTCTCGGCGTCAAGGGGCTGATGAACATCCAGTTCGCGGTCAAAGACGGGGCGGTCTATCTCATCGAGGTCAACCCGCGCGCGTCGCGGACGGTGCCGTTCGTCGCCAAGGCGATCGGCGCGCCGATCGCCAAGATCGCGGCGCGGGTGATGGCGGGCGAGAAGCTCGCCGACCTGCCCAGGATCGACCGACACATCGATCATGTCGCGGTGAAGGAGGCGGTGTTCCCGTGGGCGCGCTTCGCGGGCGTCGATCCGGTGCTCTCGCCCGAAATGAAATCCACCGGCGAAGTGATGGGGATCGATCGCGATTTCGCCGCTGCATTCGGCAAGTCGCAGCTTGGCGCGGGCGTGGTCCTGCCCGAGCGCGGCACGCTGTTCGTCAGCGTCAAGGATAGCGACAAGCCGCACATCGTGGCTGCGGTGCGGCTGCTTGCCGATGCCGGTTTCGCAATCGTCGCCACCGGGGGAACGGCCGACTATCTCGCCGATCAGGGAATCGCGGTCGAGCGGATCAACAAGGTGGCGCAAGGGCGGCCGCACATCGTCGACCGGATCAAGGACGGGGGCGTCGACCTTGTCTTCAACACGACCGAGGGCTGGCAGAGCCTGAAGGATTCGCAGCCGATCCGCGCATCGGTCGTCGGGCAGAAGGTCCCCTATTTCACCACCGCCTCGGCCAGTCTCGAAGCGGCACGGGCGATCGTCTCCCTCGCCACGCGACGTCTTGAAGTGCGCCCCTTGCAGTCCTATTATTCGCAGTCGCACAACTGATCCCCCAACATGAGACAAGGACGTGCGGGCGGGCCGATATCAGGCTCGCTTGGATCGGGGGATGTTTGGACGAGGGACGAATCTATGGCGACGATCGAGAAGATGCCGATGCTGGCCGAGGGCCATGCGAAGCTCACCGCCGACCTCAAGCGCCTCAAGGAAGAGCGCCCGCAGATCGTCGATGCGATCGAGGAAGCGCGCGCGCACGGCGATCTTTCGGAAAATGCCGAATACCACGCCGCCAAGGAGCGCCAGGGCCAGATCGAAGCATCGATCGCCGATATCGAGGACAAGCTCGCGCGCGCGCAGGTGATCGACCCGCGCGATCTTTCGGGCGACAAGATCGTGTTTGGCGCGACCGTGACGCTGCTCGACGAGGACGACAAGCCGATCCGCTATCAGATCGTGGGGCAGACCGAGGCCGACGCCAAGCGCGGGCGCATCTCGTACAACTCGCCGCTTGGCCGCGCGCTGATCGGGCGGCAGGCCGACGACGAGGTCGAGGTGACGGTGCCTTCGGGGGACAAATACTACCTCGTGTCGAAGGTGGAGTTCATCTGAGGCCGAGGTGAGGCTGGCGTGAAGCTCGGCCGCTTCTCGGAAACCCCCGCGACGCTCGCGATCGCGGGCGCGACGATCCTCGTTTCGCTGCTCATCAGCTTCGCCGGCGCGGAGAGCGCCGCCGCGGTGATCGGCGGATTCATTCCGCTGCTCGCCTCGGGCGCGCAGGTGGCGCCAGGCGCGGGAATCACGCCGCTCCCGCCGTGGATCACGCCGCTCACCGCGACGCTGATCCACGGCGGCTACGCGCATCTACTGCTCAACATGGTGATGTTCGTCTATTGCGGGCAGATGGTCGAGCGCGGGCTCGGGACCAAGGGGCTGATACTGCTCTATGTCGTCGGCGCATACGTCTCGGCGGGCGGACAATGGCTGACATCGCTGCATTCGCCGGTGCCGATGATCGGTGCGAGCGGCGCGATCTCGGCGGTGATCGCGGCCTATGCGCTGCTGTTCAGCGAGCAGAAGGTGCCCGATCTGGGGCCGATCCCCGGCGGCGTCGTGCGCGTCGCGTGGCTCGCGGCGGCATGGATCGGCGTGCAGCTCCTGATCGGGCTCGCGGGGCTCGGCGGCGGCCCCGCGCAGCAGATCGCGATCGGTGCGCATATCGCGGGGTTCCTCGTCGGTCTGGCGTTGACGCGGCCGCTGCTCCTGTGGCGCTACCGGAAGGCGTGAGCGCTTCGGCGCCTTAGCATCGGCGCGGTACCGGCCGATCCGCAAAGAACATGCTTGTCTTGTTCGATCGAACGAACTAGCGCGAGGCGATGGTACAGGAGCGACTTCTCGAAACCGCGATCCGCGAGTTCGGCGCGAAGGGGCTCGACGGCGCGAGCACGCGCGGGATCGCGGCGGCGGCGGGCACCGCCATGTCGTCGATCACCTATCATTATGGCGGCAAGGAGGGGCTCTACCTTGCCGCGGCGGATTATATCGCCTCGCAGATGGACGATGTCGGCGAGGGCACGCCCGCCGAGGACGGGGCGCTGCCCGACGATCCGGGCGACGCGCGCGCGGCGATCCACACGATGCTCGCGCGGCTGCTCGACAAGCTTGCGGGCGAGCGTAGCGAAGCCTGGGCGCTGTTCATCGTGCGCGAGCAGATGCGGCCGACCGAGGCGTTCGACCGGCTGTGGGCGGGGCCGATGGGGCGGATGCTCGGCACGCTGGTCGAGCTCGTCTGCATCGCGACGGCCGCGCGCGACCGCGCCGCCGCGCAGCTCGCGGTGATGACCTTGTTCGGGCAGGTGGTGGTGATCCGCGCCGCGCGGGCGACCTGCGGGCGGGTGCTCGGCCGGCCGCTCGACGATCCCGGCCTCGTCCGCGACCTGAAGGCGCGGATCGCCGCCAACACCGACGCCATTCTCGACCGGCTGATTTCCGAACAGGGGATTGCATGAGCGACGCGCACGAGCAGGAAGACGACGCCCTCGAGGACGACACCCACGAGGGCGAGGAGCAGAGCGGCAAGAAGCCGTCGCTCTTCCGCAGGCCGCTCTTCTGGATCATCCTGATCGTCGTCGTCGCGGCGATCGCGGTGGGCGGGCTGCTCTATTACCTCCATGCGCGCCAGTACGAATCGACCGACGACGCCTTCATCGACGCGCATATCGTGCGGATCGCGCCGACGGTCGGCGGCACGCTCAAGTCGGTCGCGCAGGTCGACAACCGGCATGTCGAGGCCGGGCGGCTGCTCGCCGTGATCGAGCCGTCGGGTCCGGAGGCGCAGCTCGTCGAGGCGCAGGCGGGGGTGCAGCAGGCGCGTGCCGAAGCGGCGCGCGCGCGCGCGCAGGTCGCCGCCGCCGAGGCCGCGCGCGACCGCGCCGCCGCGCAGGCGCGCAGCCCCGTTGCCGCTGCCGAGAAGGCGGCGAAGGACCTTGCGCGTTATCGCGCGCTCCAGCGGCTCGATCCGGCGGCGGTTGCGGCGCAACAGCTCGATCAGGCGCGCGCGCAGGCACGCACGAGCGCGGCCGAAGCGGCGGCGGCGCGCGAGCAGATCGACAGTGCCGCGGCCGATATCGCGGTCGCGCACCGGCAGGTCGCGGCGGCGGAGGCGGTGGTCGAGGCACGGCGCGCGCAGGTCGAGCAGGCCAGGGTGACGCTCGGCGATCTGCGGCTGACGGCGCCGGTCGCGGGACAGGTGGTCAATCGCCAGGTCAACGTCGGAAGCTATGTCGCGCCCGGGTCGCAGCTCATGGCGATCGTGCCCGACCGGATGTGGGTGACGGCCAATTTCAAGGAGACGCAGCTCACGCGGATGCGGATCGGCCAACCGGTCTCGATCAAGATCGATGCCTTTCCCGACGTCGCGTTCAAAGGCCATGTCGATTCGATCCAGCGCGGCGCAGGCCAGGCGTTCTCGATCCTGCCGGCGCAGAATGCGAGCGGCAATTTCGTCAAGGTCGTGCAGCGCGTGCCGGTGCGGATCGAGTTCGACACGAAGAACGCGCCCGACCCGCGCGACTACCCGATCGGCCCCGGCATGTCGGTGGTGCCCACGGTCGAGGTGCGCTGAGCGATGGTGAGCGCCGGCCACGCCTGGACGCCGACGCGCTCGGCGGCGGGGCCGTACAGCCCGTGGCTGATCGTCTCGATCATCTCGCTGCCGACCTTCATGGAGGTGCTCGACACCTCGATCGCGAATGTGAGCCTGGGGCATATTGCGGGCGGGCTGTCGATCTCGACCGATCAGGCGACGTGGATCCTGACGAGCTATCTGGTCGCCAACGCGGTGGTGATCCCGATCAGCGGCTGGCTGAGCGATGCGATCGGGCGGAAGCGCTATTTCATGATCTCGATCGCGCTGTTCACGCTGTCGTCGTTCTTGTGCGGGATCGCGCCCAACCTTTCGACCCTCGTCATCGCGCGCGTTTTCCAGGGGATCGGCGGGGGCGGGCTCGCGCCGGTGGAGCAGTCGATCCTCGCGGACACCTTCCCGCCCGAAAAGCGCGGCATGGCGTTCGCGGCGTTCGCGATCGTCGTCGTCGTGGGTCCGGTCTTCGGGCCGACATTGGGCGGCTACATCACCGAGCATGCGAGCTGGCACTGGATCTTCCTCATCAACGTGCCGGTGGGGATCGCGGCGTTGTTCCTCGTCGAGATCTTCGTCGACGAGCCCGAGCAGATCAGGAAGGATCGGGCTCAACGGCTCCGGCGGGGCTTGCGGATCGACTATGTCGGCGTCGCGCTGATCTTCCTCGGGCTGGGTTTTCTCGAGATCACGCTCGACCGCGGCGAGCGCGAGGGGTGGTTCACCAGCGGCTTCATCATCGCGACCGCCGGTATCTCGATCACGTCGTTGATCGCGCTCGTGCTGTGGGAGCTCAACCACGACGATCCGGTGATCGATCTCAGGCTGCTCAAGAACCGCAATTTCGCGCTGACGATCGTGGTGATGGCGACGGTCGGCATGATCCTGTTCGGAACGACGCAGCTCATTCCGCAGATGCTCCAGCAGGTGCTCGGCTACAGCGCGCTCGATGCAGGGCTGGCGCTGACCGCGGGCGGCCTGGCGACCCTGGTGGCGGTGCCGTTCGCGGGGCGGCTTTCGGACAAGGTGGACGTGCGTTTCCTGCTGTTCCCGGCCTTGCTCGTCCAGGCCGGGGCGCTGTGGAACATGGCGAACCTCAACGCCGACATCTCGTTTTCCGATGCGGCGATCGCGCGGCTCTACCAGTCGGTGGCGCTGCCTTTCCTGTTCGTGCCGATCAACGCGGTCGCCTATGTCGGGCTGCCGCAGACCAAGACCGCGCAGGCATCGAGCCTGCTCAACGTGTTCCGCAATCTCGGCGGCACGCTCGGCATTTCGGTTTCGCAGACCCTGCTCGCAGGATACCGGCAGGAGCACCAATCGTATCTGGTCGAGCGATTGAACCCGCTCGATCCGACCTATACGCATTGGCTCGCCGGCGCGCAGAACGCGCTCGGCGGGCTGGGCGACATGGTGCCGCTCGCGATCCTCTATCAGCAGGTGCAGCGGCAGGCGACGATGCTCGCCTTTCTCGACGTCTTTCGCGTGCTGATGATCGTGGTGCTGGTGGTTTCGCCGGTCGCGCTGCTGATGCGCAGCCCGAAGCGCGGGCGGGGCGGAGGAGGAATGGCGCATTGACCCGGAAGGTTGCTCTCGGTCTCGCCGCAGCGCTGCTCGCCGCGAGCTGCACGGTCGGGCCGGATTACCACCCGCCCGAAATGCCGATGCCGGCTGCTTTCGCGGGGGCGCAGCCGGCGGCGGGCACGGCGGTCGATCCGGCGCGCTGGTGGGAGGCCTTCGGCGACACGCAGCTCGACGCGTTGGTCGGCCGCGCGCTTGCGGACAGCCCCGATATGGCGATCGCGGCATCGCGGGTGCGGCAGGCGCGGTTGCAGGAGATCGCGGCGCGCGGGCGCGGGAAGCCGACGATCGACGCGACCGGCAATGTCAGCCATGTCCATTTCAGCAAGAATGCGGGCTTCTCGTCACTGGCGCGACAGTTCGGCGGGCAGGGCGGCGGTGACGGGCAAGGCGGCGGCATCGCGCTGCCGGGGGACGGGATCACCACCTATGCGCTCGGTTTCGACGCGAGCTGGGAGCTCGACCTGTTCGGCGGCGCGCGCCGCGGCGTGGAGGCGGCCGAAGCGCGCACCGCGGCCGCATTGTGGAACCGGAGCGACGCGGCGGTAACGCTCGCCGCCGAGGTGGCGGACGCCTATGTCGCGCTGCGGCTCGACCAGGAGCAGGTGCGGATCATCGAAGAGGAGCTCGACCGCCGGCGGCGCGCGCTCGAGATTGCGGCGCACACCGCCCGGGTCGGGCTCGTTCCCGATATCGACGTGACGCGCCAGCGCGGCAGCCTCACCGCGACCGAGGCGCGGATCGAGCCGCTGCGCGCCGATATCGCGGTGCGGATGCACGCGCTCGGCATCCTGACCGGACAGCCGCCCGAGGGGCTGACCGGCGAGCTGGCAGCGACGCCGGACGCGCTCGGCCCGGTGCCGACGGTGCCGCCCGGCCTGCCGTCCGATCTGCTGCGCCGCCGGCCCGACATCCGCGCGGCAGAGCGGCAGCTTGCCGCAGCAACCGCCGACATCGGTGTCGCGGTGGCCGATCTCTATCCCAGGTTCAGCCTGACGGGGATGGTCGAGCTGATCTCGTCGTCGCTCGCGTCGTTGGTCGAAGGCGACAGCCTCCAGGCGACGGGCGCTGCCGCCGCGCGCTTTCCGCTGCTCGACTGGGGCCGGCGCCAGGCGACCGTGGGAATGCGTCGCGAGGATCGCGAGCAGGCGTATCAGAACTACAAGGCGGTTGTGCTGCGGGGCTTGCGCGACGTCGAAGATGCGCTTGCGCGGGTCGAGGCCGAACGCCGCCGCGGCGCGGTGCTGAACCGGGCGCTAGCCGATCGAGAGGCGTCGGAACATGCGGCGCGGGCGCGCTACCAGACCGGCTTCGTCGCACAGGATGCGCTGCTCGACGCGCAGACGGACGTTCTCGAAACGCGCGAGCAGATCGCCGAGAGCGATGCCCGCCTGCGGCAGGATATCGCGGCCTTGTTCAAGGCGATGGGCGGAGGGTGGCGGGCGAGCGATGCGCGTGACCAGGCGACGGATGCGTCTGCACGCTGACCGCGGCCCGACCTGCCTTGCTGTTTAGCTGGGTAGCGCTCTCAAAAAAAACGCCGTTTCCGTTCGGGGCCGGCGTTTCGAAGCCGGAACGAATCAAGGACACTTGTCCATCTCAATCGTCGCGCCATGGGTCGTCGATTGACGTCGCCCGAATGCCGAGGATCGGGCGGGATACGATCCGGGAGCGACCAACTTCCTGAAAACAGGACAAATCAGCCGCTACCCGGATCAAAACCGTTCACCAGGGGCGGATGTCTTCGCCGTGGGTGACCACGAAAAACATGTTGGCCATTGTGTAATCTCCCTTTTTTACGCTCAATGGAGCGTTAGGATTTATTACCTGAATCTTAAGGATAAAGCAATCGGCGTGCGCATCGGACGTTCGCGGCGGCATGCGCGGGTTAAAGGTTCCTTCAGGGTGTCGCGCTAGACCGCAGCGATGATGCGCTCGCACGCTCGTGAATCGACCGTTGGAGGTTTTGCACGCCGCAAGCAGGCTCTGCTGGCCTCCGCCTTGTCGGCGAGCGGGGATGCGACATCGTCGCCCGCCGTCGAGCGGGTGGGCCGGGCGGGCTATTCGGGCATCTTCCTCACCGGCAGGCGGGGCCATTGCGAAGATCGGTCGGTCGGTCTCCCGTTCGTCGGATGGCGGCTGCTCGGCCTGGCGGAAATCACGAACTTTGCGGCGCTGCGCCGATTGCTCGGCGCCGCGCGCGCCGATCGGCTGGTGGCCGACGTTGCCCAACGGGTATCCGCCTGTGTTCCGACCGCCACAACGATCGCGGTCGGGCGCGCAATGGTGGAGGTGACGGTCGACCTTCGCGATCTCGGCGAGGCGGGGACCCTGCTCGCGGACCTGGCCGCCGCCTTCGAGCCGCCGCTCACGATCGACGGCGAGCCGCACCGGCTCGACATGTTGTGGGGCGCCGCGACGGGCCAGGTGCGCCAGCTCGAGGAAACCCGCCTGATCGAGGAGGCCGAGGAGGCGATCGCGCTGGCACGGAGCGAGCAGCGCACCGTGTTGCGCGATCTTTCGCGAGGCACGCCGGCGTTCGATCGGCTGACGCTCACGCGTGATCTCAGGCACGCACTCGCCAAAGGCGAGATGTTCCTGCAATACCAGCCCAAGCTTCATCTGCGCGGGCAACAGGTTGCGGGTGCCGAGGCGCTCGTGCGGTGGCAGCATCCGACGCGCGGGCTGATCCTGCCTGGCGATTTCATTCCAGTCGCGGAGGAATGTCGCGAGATCGGGCCGCTCACGCTGTGGACGCTGCGCCAGGTGATCGCCGACCAGCGGCGCCTCGCCGCACAGGGCCACGACATCGTTCTGTCGATCAATATCTCCGGCCAGTTGCTCGCCGACACCGGCTTCGTCGAGGAAGCATGCCGGCTGGTATCGGGCTCCGCCGCCCGGATCGGGTTCGAGATCACCGAGACGTCGGTGATCCGCGATCCGGAGACCGCGATCGGGCATCTGCGGACCTTCGCCGATATCGGCATCCCGATCGCGATCGACGATTACGGGGCGGGGCTGTCGTCGCTCGCCTACCTCAAGCAGTTGCCGGCGCGCGAGCTCAAGATCGACAAGATGTTCGTGCTCCAGCTCACCAGCAGCAACCGCGATCCGCTGATCGTGCGCTCGACGATCGATCTGGCGCACGCGCTCGAGATGGAGGTGACCGCCGAAGGCGTGGAATCGCCGGCGGCGCTGGCGCTTCTGTCGGTCATGGGCTGCGACATCGCCCAAGGCTTTCTCATCAGCCGTCCGATTTCGTTCGATGCGCTGCGCCAGTTCCTGGACGGCGGCAACGATCCCGAGCGGCTGGCCGACCCCAAGGACGCGTTCGTCCGCCCGGCGAGCTTCTGGAAGAGTGCCTAAAGGCTTCTCTTAGCCGGGCCTTAACCCGGCTGATGACAGGTGAGGTCATGCGCTGCCTACGGATCAGTCAGATGTTTGCCGCCCTGTTCGGCGTATTGCTGCTCTGTGGTGGCATCGCGTGCGCACCCGGTGCCGGCGCCCTGGCGCGACCCGTTGACGGGAGAAAGGCTGGCAGCGCGCGTTTCGACGCGCTGATCGCCGATGCGAAGGCGAGCATGCTTTCGAATCCGCAGCGCACGCTTGCGCTCGCCAAAACCGCCGCTGCGCTTGCACGAAGCGATTCGGCAACCAAGGACGAGGCCAACGCGGAGGCGACCGCCTATTGGCTTGCGGGCGAGGCGCTCATCCGGCTCAATGAAATCGATCGGGCAAAGCCGCTCATTCACCATGCGTGGCTTGCGGTCGGGCCCCAAAGCAAGGCGTCGAAGCTCAAAGGCGACATCCTGCTGTCTCGCGGCGGAATCGATTCGGCGCTGCCGGACGTCGCCGGAGCGCTTTCCGAATACCACAAGGCGCATCGCGTCTTTCGCGACATCGGAGACACCCGGAGCCAGGCGATTGCCTTGCTGTCGATCGCGTCGCTGTATCGCGAGGCCAACGACAACACGACCGCGCTGCGTTATTACGACCAGGCGCTCGACGCCTATCGCGCCGATCCGAGCCTGCTGCTCGCAATATACAATAATCGCGCCAATGCCCTGAAGGCGGTCGGGCGCCTGGCCGACGCCGAAGCGCAGTTCGAAGCCGCGCTCGCGCTTGCAGAAAAGATGGATAGCGCCTCGCAGCAAAGCCGCATCCTGCGCAATGTCGCTCGAACGCAAATCCTGATGGGCCGGCTCGACGATGCCGAGCGAACGATCGCGCGAGGTTTGGCGCTTCGCACCGACGATGATTCCACCGCACGCGCCCAGTTTCTCGGCATTTCCGCGACGCTGGCGCAGCACCGGGGCGATATCGCGAAGGCGCGGCGCCTGATCGGGGAGGCGCTCGCCGATGTCGATATCGACACGTCGACGCTCGCCTATCGCGACCTGCACGAGACCGCCTACCAGATCTACAAGGAGACGGGAGACGAGGCGCTCGCGCTTGAGCATCTCGAGGCGCTCAAGCGGCTCGACGACCAGACCGCCAAGCTCGCGGCATCGACCAACACCGCGCTGATGGCCGCGCGGTTCGATTATGCCAACCAGAACCTCAAGATCGCGCAGCTCAAGGCCGAGGAGCTGCGTCGCGGCATCCGCTACGAGCGCGAGAGCGCGCGCTTTCAGCGGATCGTGTTCATCGCGGCGGCAGTCGCCGCGCTGATCGTCGTCACGCTGCTGGTCTTCGGCATCTTCGCGATCCGCCGCAGCCGTAACCAGGTGCGCGCGGCCAATGTCGGCCTTGCCGAAACCAACACCGCGCTCGCCAAGGCCCTCGCCGCCAAGACCGAGTTCCTGGCGACGACGAGCCACGAGATCCGCACGCCGCTGAACGGCATCCTCGGCATGACGCAGGTGATGCTCGCCGACGCGCGTCTGGCGCCGGACACGCGCGAGCGGATCGAGATCGTCCACGGTGCGGGGGTGACGATGCGCGCGCTGGTCGACGACATCCTCGACGTCGCCAAGATCGAGACCGGCAACATGACCATCGAGCATGCCGAGATGGACGTCTGCGCCGTGCTTACCGACGTCGCGCGGATGTGGGAGGAACAGGCCCGCGCCAAGGGCATCGACTTCGCGCTCTCGCTCGACGGCTGCCCGGCGCTGGTGATGGGGGATGCCGCGCGGCTGCGGCAGGTGGTGTTCAATCTGCTCGCCAACGCGCTCAAGTTCACCGCTGCCGGGCGGATCGCCCTCGGCGCGCGCGCGGTAACCGAGGACGGCCATCCCCGGGTGCGCATCAGCGTCAGCGACACCGGCATCGGAATCGCGCCCGACAAGCTCGATGCGATCTTCGAATCGTTCCGGCAGGCGGATACGTCGACCACGCGGCGGTTCGGCGGCACCGGGCTGGGGCTCGCGATCTGCCGCAATCTCGCGCGCGCGATGGGCGGCGACGTGGCGGTCGAGAGCGTTGCGGGCGAGGGATCGACCTTCACGATCGATCTGCCACTGATCGAGGCCGCGCCGCGTGCTGCTGTCGAGCATGCTCCGGACGCCGATCGCGGGCTGCTGATCGTCGAGCGCAACCCGATCACGCGGAGCATGATGCGTGCCTTGTTCGAGCCGTGCGTGCCATGGATCGAGGTGGCCGGATCGCTCGATGACGCGCGCCGGCTGGTAACGGCGCGGCCGTTCGCGCTGGCGATCGTCGATGAAGGCGCGATCGCCGGAGATATCGGCCTTGCGGAGGCGATCAAGGACTTTTCTGCAACGGCGGTGTCGTATAGAACCAAGACAGTGTTGCTCTGGTGTGCTAGCACGAGCGCACGTGCAGCGGTGGCGGCATCGGGGGTCGATCTCGTGATCGACAAGCCGATTGCCGGCGCCGAGCTGCGCGCCCGATTGTTTCCCAGATCGGGATTGTCTGAAACCGGTTACCGCGGGGATGCGCTTGTGTCCGACGCGGCATGAGAAGATAACGCTCCCAAGAATGAATTCACTACCGAAACAACCCGCTGAAACGGGGAACGGGTGCGCATGAACGTCCTCTTCATCGAAGACGACGCGATGAATCGCCGCGTCGTCAAGGACATGCTCGACGTCGCCGGGGCGACGATGACGGGCGCCGAAGACGCCGAACAGGGGCTCCGGCTGATCGACGAACACGATTACGACGTCGCGTTGGTCGATCTTCGGATGCCCGGCATGGACGGCTTCAGCGCGATTCGGCACATCCGCGCGCGCGGCGATGCCAAGGCCGCGCTCCCGATCATCGTCGTTACTGCCGACACCGCCGCCGACCTGCGCGACCGTTGCCTGGAAGCCGGCGCCGACGAGGTGCTGTTCAAGCCGGTCGCGATGGATTCGCTGTTCGACGCGATCGGCCGGCTGATGGCGCGCGGCGCGCCGGGGGGCGGGATGATCGGGTAATGGGTTTTGATCGGATTCAGGATCGCGAAATCCGGGTGTCGGTCATCCCATCGTAAACGCCTGCGCGCCCTTCTTGTGCGCGAGCGCACGGGTGATCTCGACCACGCCTGCGAACAGGAAGCTGATCCCGAGGATATAGCCGGGCAGCGTCAATGCGGACCATGAGATCGTACCGAGCACGACCAACGCGAGCAGCAGGTTGAGGATGCCGAGCGCGATCATCCAGCCGCGATGCGCGGGCGAGTTGACCGCCGCGACGAGCTCGAGCAGCCCGCGCACGCCGAGCCAGACGATCACCAGCAACGTCAGCGACAGCGCGCCCGTCGCGGGCTCGAACGCCATGATCGCGCCGACGATCACCGAGACGATCCCGAATCCGATCGCATAGCCCCGGCCGTCGCGCGCGCCGCCGAACAGCCCGGCCCCGATCGAGACGATCCCGGCCGCGATGAAGAAGCTGCCGATGATGAGCGTCGCCGCGATCGTTGCCGAGAACGGCCACAGAAACGCGGCGATGCCCAGGATCAGCGACAGGATGCCATAAGCGAGCAGCCACCCCCAGCCGGCGCCCATCGGTCGTTCCTCACCTGCGATCGTTTCGTCCATGTCGTCCCTCCATTCATCCCGCCAACGATGCGAGTCATCCACAGGTTCCGTCGAGAAGGGTCTGGAAAACGGTTCACAGAATCGGGCTCGGCCTGCATAGTCGCGGCCATGCCGCATTCCGCCTTCGTGCCCTTACGTATCTTCTCGTCCTACACGATGCTCGACGGCGCGATCGATCCGAAGGCGATCGCCAAGCGCGCGCAGGAGCTCGGGTTTCCGGCCGCCGCGCTCACCGATCGCAACGGTCTTTATGCGGCGATGGCGTTTTCGGATGCGTGCAAGGGGGCGGGCGTACAGCCGATCATCGGCACGATGCTGGGCGTTTCGCGACCCGACATGCCCGAGGGCGTCGAGCCGCCGCTCGACTGGCTCGCGCTCTACGCGCAGGACACGACCGGCTATGACAATCTCTGCGCGCTCGTCAGCAAGGCGCATCTCGATCGCCCGATCGAGCAGGCGCCGCACGTCGACTTTGCCGCTCTCGAAGGGCGCACCGACGGGCTGATTGCGCTCACGGCGGGCGGGGAGGGCGCGCTCGCGCGGCTCTTCGCGGAAGAGCAGGGCGCGCGGGCGCATGCTTATGCCGACCGGCTTCAGGCGCTGTTCGGAGATCGGCTCTATATCGAGCTGATCCGGCGACTGGACGAGATCGAGGGCAGGGCCGAACCGCACCTGCTCGATCTCGCCTATGATCGCAATTTGCCGCTGGTCGCGACCAATCCGTGCTGCTTCGCCGACAAGGATTTCGGCGAGGCGCACGATGCGCTGCTCTGCATCGCGAATTCGAGCTATGTCGCGAGCGACGATCGGCCCAAATCCTCGCCCGATGCGTGGATGAAGCCCGCGCGCGAGATGCGCGACCTTTTCTCGGACCTGCCAGAGGCGATCGCCAATACGCTGGTGGTTGCGCAGCGCTGCGCGGTCGCGGCGCCCAAACGCAAGCCGATCCTCCCCAGTCTCGCCGGCGACCGCGAGGGTGAGGCGACCAAGCTGCGCGAGGACGCGCGCGCAGGGTTGGAGAGAAGGCTGGACAAGATTGAAGCGCTCCAGTCCCCCTCCCGTTTACGGGAGGGGTTAGGGGAGGGCGTATCTGATGACGGCACTTCCGAAACAAGCCCTCCCCCGGCCCCCCCCGCAAGCGGGAGGGGAGACGAGGGGAACTGGCGCGAATCCTATCGTACGCGCCTCGAATTCGAGCTCGACGTTATCATCCAGATGGGGTTCCCGGGCTATTTCCTGATCGTCGCCGATTTCATCACCTGGGCGAAGGACCACGACATTCCGGTGGGGCCGGGGCGCGGCTCGGGCGCGGGATCGGTGGTGGCCTGGGCGCTCACCATCACCGATCTCGATCCGCTCAAGCTCGGGCTCCTGTTCGAGCGCTTCCTCAACCCCGAGCGCGTGTCGATGCCCGATTTCGACATCGACTTCTGCGAAACCCGGCGCGGCGAGGTGATCCGCTACGTCCAGGAGAAATACGGCCGCGATCAGGTCGCGCAGATCATCACCTTCGGAAAGCTGAAGGCGCGCGCGGTGCTCAAGGATACCGGCCGCGTGCTCCAGATGAGCTACGGCCAGGTCGATCGGCTCGCCAAGCTGGTGCCCAACCACCCGACCGATCCGTGGACGCTCGATCGTGCATTGAACGGCGTCAGCGAGCTCGCGGCCGAATACAAGAATGGCGAGGACGTGCGGCACCTGCTCGATCTCGCGATGAAGCTCGAAGGACTGCCCCGCCACAGTTCGACCCACGCGGCGGGCGTGGTGATCGGAGACCGCCCGCTCGCCGAGCTCGTGCCGCTCTATCGCGATCCGCGCTCGGACATGCCGGTGACGCAGTTCGACATGAAATATGTCGAGGGCGCGGGGCTGGTGAAGTTCGACTTCCTGGGGCTCAAGACGCTGTCGGTGCTAAAGATGGCGGTCGAGCTGCTCGCCAAGCGCAGCATCAGCATCGATCTCGATGCGCTCGGCTGGGACGATCCGGCGGTGTACGAGCTGCTCCAGCGCGGCGACACGGTGGGGGTGTTCCAGCTCGAATCGGAAGGCATGCGGCGCACGCTCTCGGCGGTGCGCCCCAGCAATTTCGGCGACATTATCGCGCTCGTCTCGCTCTATCGGCCGGGCCCGATGGACAACATCCCCGCCTTCGGCCGCCGCAAGCAGGGGCAGGAGGCGATCGACTATCCGCACCCGCTGCTCGAGCCGATCCTGGGCGAGACCTACGGCATCTTCGTCTATCAGGAACAGGTGATGCAGGCCGCGCAGGTGCTCGCGGGCTATTCCCTCGGCGGCGCCGACCTGCTGCGGCGCGCGATGGGCAAGAAGATCAAGGCGGAGATGGACGCGCAGCGCGCAATCTTCGTCGAGGGCTGCAAGGCGCACAACGCGATCCCCGAAGCCAAAGCCAACGAGCTGTTCGACTTGATCGACAAGTTCGCCGGCTACGGCTTCAACAAGAGCCACGCGGCGGCCTATGCGCTGCTCGCCTATCAGACGGCGTGGCTCAAGGCACACCACGCGCCCGAATTCTACGCGGCGTCGATGAGCTTCGACATGGCGCTCACCGACAAGTTGAGCGTGTTCGTCGACGACATGCGGCGGCTGGGTCTGGTCTGCCTGGCGCCCGACGTGAACGCGAGCGAGGCGGACTTTTCGGTTGAAGAGGTCGAAAGCAGTGCTCCCGCGAAGGCGGGAGCCCAGTCCGAACCAAAAACTGGGTCCCCGCCTTCGCGGGGACACAATTGTGGAGTGCGCTACGCGCTCGCAGCGCTCAAGGGCGTCGGCGAGCGGGCGATGGAGGAGCTCGTTGCCGAACGGCGCGCGAACGGCGCGTTCGCCTCGTTCGGCGATCTCGCCAAGCGCGTCGATCCGCGGCTGCTCAACAAGCGCCAGCTCGAAACGCTTGCGGCGGGCGGGGCGTTCGATTCGATCGACCCCAATCGGCCGGGGATCGCCGCGGTCGCCGAGACGATCCTCGCCACCGCCGCGCGGCTGCACGATCAGCGCACGAGCGGGCAGGGCGGACTGTTCGGCGAAGGCGACACGAGCGAGGCGGCGATCAGGCCGCTCGCCAGCGCGCACTGGTCGATCGCCGAGCGCATGGAGCAGGAGAAGGAGGCGTTCGGCTTCTATTTCTCCGCGCATCCGGTCGATCGCCACCGGCTGCTCGCCAAGATGCATGGCGCACGCAGCTTCGCGACGCTGGGCGAGCTGCCGATCGCCGAGGGGCAGCGCACCGGCGCGACGATGGCAGCGCTGGTCGAGGAAGCGCGCTGGCGCACCTCGGCGCGCGGCCGGCGCTACATGATGGCGACGCTGTCCGATGCGACCGGGCAGTTCGTGGCAACCTGCTTCGACGATGGCGTCGCCGCCGATCTCGAGGACGCCGCCAGGTCGGGCGGGTGCGGGCTGCTGACGGTCGAGCTCGATCGTCGCCCTGGCGAGGAGACGCCGCGCGTCACCGTCAAGCGCCTTCAGCCGTTCGAGAGCCTCGCGACGAGCGCGCGGATGGTCATCG
The DNA here is from genome assembly GCA_946479505.1 of uncultured Sphingomonadaceae bacterium. Next base: position 21,223 of record CAMLGC010000010.1, on the reverse strand, counting down.
AATGTGCGGTCGCGGAGCCCGCGGTGATGCGCCAGATCGCCGAGCTGGTTGCCGGTGCCCGCGGCGGCCGCGGCGAGATTCGCCTGCGCGCGGCGCTCCCGGACGGCGGCGTCGCGACGGTGCTGCTGGGCCGCGACTTCCTGCTCGACGCCGAGCTTGCAGCGCGTCTCGAAGCGTTGCACGGTGTCGAGGAGCTGGCGTTCAAGACCTCGGAGGCGAGGCTGGCGCTGGCGGGCTAATTCCTCCGCACGAACGGAGGCCGTTATTCCCCCTCCCGCTTGCGGGAGGGGTTAGGGGAGGGCCTGTTGGGACGCGGCACATTAACAAGCCCTCGCCCGACCCCTCCCGCGAGCGGGAGGGGAGTCTGATGCTGGGAGCCATGCAGGATTTCGAGCTGCGCGTGCCGCGGCTTCTCGATCATGCTGCACGCGAGCATGGGTCACGCGAGGTCGTGACACGCTGGGCGGACGGCAGCGAGAGCCGCAGCGATTGGGCGGGCATCGCATCGGATGCGAAAAAGCTCGCGCAGGCGCTCGAACGGCTCGGCTGCACGCCCGGTGATCGGATCGCGACGCTGGCGATGAACCACGGCGCCCATCTCGCCGCCTGGTACGGTGCGATCGGGATGGGCGGGATCATCCACACGATCAACCCGCGGCTGTTCGACGATCAGCTCGTCTATATCGCCAACCACGCCGAAGACCGCGTGCTGCTCTACGATCGCGCGTTTCAGTCGATCGTCGATCGCCTGCGCCCGCAATGGACGACGATCGAGCATTATATCGTCATGGATGACGAGGGGCCGGACGGTTTCCGGTCGCATGTCGACGCCGAGGACGGCGACTACGCCTGGGTCGAGGGCGGCGAACGCGAGCCGTGCATGCTGTGCTACACCAGCGGCACGACGGGAAACCCCAAGGGCGTGCTCTACACGCACCGCTCCTCGGTGATCCACGCGCTCGCCGAGATCCAGCCGGCGGTGTTCGATCTCGACACGCGATCGGTGGTGCTCCCCGTGGTGCCGATGTTCCATGCCGCGGCGTGGGGGCTGCCCTTTGCGGGCGCGGCGGCGGGGGTGAAGTTCGTCTTCTCCGCGGTGAACGAGCCGCAGGTGCTGTGCGACCTGATGAACGATGAAAGGGTGACGCATTCGGCGGGCGTGCCGACGGTGTGGATGGGCATGTTCCAGCATATCGACGCGACCGGAAAACGCCCCGAACACCTCGAACTGGTGACGATCGGCGGCTCGGCGGCGCCGCGCGCGATGATCGAGCGGCTGATGACGATGGGGGTACGCGTCAATCACGCCTGGGGAATGACCGAGACCTCGCCGATCGGCACGATGGGCGCGCGCAGCCCGGATTGGGACGATCTGTCGTTCGAGCAGCAGGTCGATCAGGTGTCGAAACAGGGGCGGGTGCCGTTCGGGGTCGAGCTGCGCGTTGTCGATGAAGACGGGCGCGAGCTGCCGCGCAACGGCGCGAGCGCCGGCCGTCTCCACGTGCGCGGGCCCTGGGTCATCAAACGCTATTTCCAGGACGAAACCGGCGATTGCCTCCACGAAGGCGGCTGGTTCAATACGGGCGATGTCGCGGTGCTTCACCCCGATGGCACGATGCAGATCACCGACCGCGCCAAGGACGTCATCAAATCGGGCGGCGAGTGGATCAGCTCGGTCGAGCTCGAAAATGCCGCGGTTGGTTGCCCCGGCGTCGCCGAAGCCGCAGCGATCGGCGTCCATCATCCGAAATGGGACGAGCGACCGCTATTGGTTGTCGTCAAGAAGTCCGGAAGCGAGGTGACGGCCGAGCATATCCTCGACCATCTCGCGGGCCGCGTCGCCAAATGGTGGCTGCCCGATGAGATCGTCTTCGTCGACGAGCTGCCGCACACCGCCACCGGCAAGTTGCTCAAGACGGCGCTGCGCGCGCAGTTCAAGGACTATCGGTTGCGTGCTGCGTGATCCGATACGCGAAGGAGGGCCGCGCTTCCGCGACCCTCCTCCAGCGTTTCAACAATGATGATCGGCCGGTCAGCGCTGTTTGTGCTGGTCCTGCTTTTGCTGGCCTTGCCGCTGCTGGCCCTGGTCCTGCCGCTGCCGTTGTTCCTGCTTCTGCCGGTCCTGGCCTTGCTGCTGGCCCATTTTCTTGTCGGCCATCGTCCATCTCCTCACGCGTTCCGATCGTTCGGAACCGCGATAGAACGCGCGAGCGGGCGGGCGGCTCCCGGTCAGCCGAGCGGCCAGCGCTCGACGGGGGTATAGCGGGCGCCTTCCTGGCCGAGCCGGCTCTCGAACAAGGTGAGGTGCGTGAAGGTGAAGCGCTCGCTGGCGAGCCCCGCATGGTCCGCGAGGAAGCGCTCGACCTCGGGCTCGCTGACGCCGGCGCGTGGTGTCCGCGCCAGCGTAACATGCGGAAAATAGCTGCGTCGCTCGGGCTGGAGCCCAAGCCGCACGAGCGCGCGATCGACCTTGGCGTGAAACGCTGCAAGCGGCTCGCGCGGCGCGAGGCCGGCCCAGACGGTATCGGTGCGCCCGCGCTTCTCGAAGCGGCCGACGCCCGCGATCGCGGCGCTGATCGGCTCGGCATGTACCGCTCCGAGGCCGGCGACCACATCCTCGGCGAGCGGCCGATCGACCTCGCCGATGAAGCGCAGCGTCGCGTGGAGCTGCTCGTCGTCCTGCCAGCGGGCGGCGCGAATGCCGCCCATGACCGCGAGCAGCGCAGCGCGGACGGCAGGCGGCGGACGCAGGGCGACGAACAGGCGGTGCATGGCCGTTCATCGATAGGAAGGACTTGGTCCGATACAACCGGTTTCGCTTGAAAAGCCCCGATCAACCGACGATATTCGGATCATCCGGCCACAATGCCGGGCAAAGGAGTTTTTACATGGCTAACTGGTCCGACCCCCGGCAGAGCGCCGCGCCCTTCCGGACGGCCGCCGGTACCCGGACCGAGGCGTATGACGCGGGCCTGCGCTCGTACATGCTCTCGGTCTATAACTACATGACCTCGGGCGTGCTGCTGACGGGTATCGTCGCGCTGCTGTTCGCGCGCGGCGGCATGGAGTCGCCCGCTGCGCATGTGCTGCTTGGCGGCGGTCCACTGGCGTGGATCATCATGCTGGCGCCGCTCGGCTTCATCTTTGCGATGAGCTTCGGCCAGGCGCGCATGAAGACGAGCACGCTCCAGATGCTGTTCTGGGGCTTCGCGGTGGTGATGGGGCTGTCGCTCTCGACGATCTTCTTCACCTACACCACGACGTCGATCGCGCAGGCGTTCTTCGCGACCGCCGCCGGCTTTGCCGGGCTGAGCCTGTGGGGCTACACGACCAAGAAGGATCTTTCCGCGATGGGGACCTTCCTCGTCATGGGCGTGATCGGCCTGCTGGTCGCGATGCTTATCAATCTCTTCGTCCAGTCGAGCGTGATCGCGATGGTGGTGAGCGTCGTGGGCGTGCTGCTGTTTGCCGGCCTCACCGCCTATGACACGCAGCGCACCAAGAGCATGTACGCACACGTCGCGGGCACCGACATGGAGGGTCGCGTGGTCGTGATGGCGGCGCTCAGCCTCTATCTCGACTTCATCAACATGTTCCTGTTCATCCTCCGGCTCACGGGCGGCAGCCGCAACTGATCGGATCTGAACGGACGGTCCTCGATGGGGCTCGGCAGCAACGGTTGCCGAGCCCCTTCTTCTTCGAGCGTCGGCAGGAACGCCCGCGCGCGTCGCTCGTTTCGTGATGAGAGCCAGGAGAGCATGATGAGCGACGACACCAACCGCGTTCCCCCCAACGCGGACCCCGATGCGGCAAAGTCCGACCAGGGCGCGCGCGAGCGCGATGCGGGGCAGGACGAATCGATCAATCGCCGCCTCGAGCGCAATCCCGAGAGCAAGGAGGCGCGCCTCGACACCGCGCTCGATGAATCGATGGACGCCTCCGATCCGCCGTCCTCGACCCAGCCGGTTCATAGCCATCAACCGCCGCCCTCGTCGGGCTATGACGCGGAAGCCGAGCGCAAGCGGCGCGAGGGCAGATAGCCTTCGCCTGCACCGGCGCTTTGTTGCGCCAGTGTCGCGCTTTCGAGAAATTTCCGATCTGCATCAACGCTTCGTCGCAACCATTGTTGCAACGCAACAGCTTCTGTGATTCCCTGATGAACGCTGGCCGACGCGTGCGTTAAGGGGCCTGTTAACCACGAGCGCGCATACTCGGCCGGTCGAATTGATCGGGCGGGGTGACGTTATGGGATCACGGATGAAGCAGGCCACAGGCGCGATGGCGCTGGCCGAGATGAAGGAGTTTGCGGGGTTCGCGGCGGGCACGCAGCGCTACGTGCGCCGCTCGCTCGACATCGGGCTCGATCGCGACGATGCGCTGGCGCGCTGGTCGCGCGACATGGTCGAGGCGGCGAGCATCCGCGCGCAGGCCCGGCTCTACGATCGACTGCCCGAGCTGCGCATGATGATCCCCGACGATAGCGGGCTCGACGCGATCGAACCCTTCATGGCGCCGCTGGTCACGGTCAGCGCGTTCGACCTGGGGCAGGGGCGGCTGACCACATTCTCGGCCTACCGGTTTCTCTACGAACGCCTGCTCGGCGCGGACGCGCGGCCGTGGCTGCCGGGCGCCTTCTGCGCCGCGGCGGCGCTGCCGCATCTGCATCCCGATCTTCGTCGCACCCTGCTCCAGTCGATCAGCGAAGCGGCCGCGACCGCGGCGGGCTGGTCGAGCCGCCCGCCGGCCTTCTTTCCCCATTGGGTGGAAAAGGTGGAGGCGCCCGCGCTGCCGAGCTGACGCCTCACCGGCACGCGCGCCAGCCAATCGCGCCACGGCGCGCCTGATCGAGGTGGAGGTGATCGTGGTGCGCGGCGTTATAATCGGGGGAGAGCACGGTCGCGAACAGGTCGCACGCGCCGTCGCGGACCTCGTGGAGGAACGCGGCTTTGGCCCCCGATCCGTTCCAATCGCGCGCGACGGTGATGCGCGTGCCGTCCGACAGGCGAAACCCTGCAATGTCGATCGCATCGGCGGTGGCGTGCTCGCTCCACGCGCCCTCGTCGCGGCCATAGAGGCGGCGGCAGCTATAGCTTCCGAAATGATCGATCCGCACGACCCGCGCGCCGAAATGGCGCCGCGCCGCCGGCTGGAGCACGTCCCATTCCCACATCGCCAGCCCTGCGGCAACCGGGCACGAGACGCCGACATTCGCCGGTGAGAAGGCGATCCGCCGTGCGCCGCCCGGCGTGAAGCGCACACCGTCCGCATAGCCGCAGCGGCCGTGCTCGGCATTCGCCACGGGGAGGGCAGCGTAGTGGATGCCCGCGCGGCCGAGCAGCGCGCGGCATTTTGCCGGATCGTCGGAGAGCCCGGCGAGTTTGCGACCGGTGAAGAGGCCGATTGGCTGTCCCAGATCGAGCGGGGTCCAAGGCAGATCCTCGGGATTTCCCCGCAGCGTCGCAAAGCCGAGCAGCGCCAGCCCGGCGACGAGCGCGATCGTGAGCAGCACCGCGATCAGGCGGCGCGCACGTGCCATCAGCCGCGCATCGCGCTGTCGAGCAGCTCGGAGGTCACCGGATAGCCGAGATCGTCGGGGATGCAGAGATGGTCGGCGCCGTCGCGGATTTCCGTCCAGGGCGCGACGGTGCGCACCGGATGTGCGCGGGCGTCGACCACGGCCTCGGCGAAGGTCGCGAAGCGTGCGAGCCGTTCGAGGTTGCGGCGGGTGGGAAAGATCGCGCGCGCGCGGCCGGCCGACACGTCGTCGAGCACGGCCTGCGCGCTCGACCAGAAGACGCGGACATTCTCGGTGGCGTCGACCACCGGCTCGGGTGCGTCCTCGGGAAGTGCCGCGAGATAGAAGCGCGTGTCGAAGATGCGCGCATGCGGGAGGCGCGGGCACCAGCGCGCGAACGGCACGAGCGCTGCCGGGTCGAGCGCGAGCCCTTCTCGCGCGAGCAGATCGGCGAAGGGTCGCCTCGCATGAAGGCCGGTGCGCAATCGCTCGAGCGCGGCACTGTTCGGAAGACGATCGAGCCCGACCGGCACGCCTGCCTCCTCGATCGTCTCGCGGATCGCCGCAACGCGCGCCGCCATCTCGCCCCGATCGCCATCCAGTTCGAGCGCGAGCGCGTGATCGCCCGGATCGATCCGGCCGCCGGGAAAGACGAGCGCGCCACCCGCAAACGCCATCGTCCGCGCGCGCTCGACGATCAGCAGCTCGGGCGGCGCGGCGCCGGCTTCCCGAAAAAGGACGAGCGTGGCGGCGGGAATCGGATCGGGCATGGCCACGATCTAGGGACGGATACCGGGCGGCCGCAACGGCTACGCGTCTTCGTCTTGCGTCTGCTTTTCGGGCGGGTGGAGCCTGAGCCGCGCCACCCGCCGCGGGTCGGCCTCGACCACCTCGAGCGTCCAGCCCGATTCGTGGCGCACGCGTTCGCCCGCCTGCGGCACGTGGCCGGCGAGCGTCGCGGCGAGGCCGCCGATCGTGTCGATATCGTCCTCGGTCTCGGCAAGGCGCGGGTCGACCGTCTCGGCGACGTCCTCGAGCTCGGCGCGGGCATCGGCCTCCCAGCCGCCGCCCTCGATCGGGATGATGAGCGCGGTGGGCGCCTCGTCGTGCTCGTCCTCGATGTCGCCGACGATCTCCTCGATCAGGTCCTCGATCGTCACCAGCCCTTCGGTGCCCGAATATTCGTCCAGAACCACCGCGAGGTGGACGCGGCGCTGGCGCATGTCGGCGAGCAGATCGAGTGCGCCGCGCGATTGCGGCACATAAAGCGGCTCGCGGATCAGTCGCGCGATCGTCGCGGGCGGCGGCGCGCCGGTGGCGAGGATCGCGAACACATCCTTGACGTGGACCATGCCGATGATCGTGTCGAGCGCGCCGCGATAGACGGGCAGGCGGCTGTGCCCCGCCTCGGCGAAGGTCTTCACCAACTCGTCGAACGAAATGCCTTCCTCGACCGCGATCATGTCCGCGCGCGGCACGCCGACATCGCCGGCATCGCGTTCGCCGAAATGGAGGAGGTTGCGGACCATCTGCCGCTCGAGCGGGGTGAGGTCGCCCTTGGCGTCGGGCCCGGGCTCGCCCTCGTGCTCGTCGATCACCTCTTCGAGCCGGGCGCGCAGCGTCTCGTCGCCTTCCTCGCCGAAGAGCAGGGCGCGCAGCCCCCGCCATATCCCGCCGCTATCGGCGGGCGTGGTACTCGAATCGTCGGGCATCTTTCGGTGTCGTATCCCTGTTGAACCGCGGCATATAAGGTGAGTGGGCGCCGCTCGTTAAGGGGGCGCGTGCGCTCAGGCCTCGTCCTCGCGGACGAGATACGGGTCGGCGAGCCCCAGATCGGCCATCGCCTGGCGCTCGATCTCCTCCATCGCGTCGGCCTCGGCATCATCGACATGGTCGTAGCCGAGCAGGTGGAGCGTGCCGTGAACGATGAGATGCGCGGCGTGATCTTCGGGCGAAATGCCCTTTTCCCCGGCCTCGCGCGTGCAGACGCCGTGCGCGAGCACGATGTCGCCGAGCAGCACCTCGCCATCGTCCGAATTCTCGCTGATCGTCTCGATCAGATCGGGCTGGACCATTGGAAAGGAGAGCACGTTGGTCGGCTTGTCCTTGCCGCGATAGTCGCGATTGAGCACGCGCACCTCCTCGTCCGAGGTGAGCCGCACCGAAATCTCGATCCGCGCGGGCGTGTCGATCAGCGGCCCCTGCGGCGTCCGTCGGATCGCCGCCGTCGCGGCGCTGCGGGCGAGCGCGGTCCAGTCGGCGGCGGCCGACCATGAGGTGTCGCGGCTGAGCTCGATCTCGATCACGCCTCGTGTCCCTCATACGCCTCGACGATGCGGCCGACGATCGGGTGGCGCACGACGTCGGCGGCGGTGAAGCGGACCATGGCGATGCCGTCGATCCCTTCGAGCCGCGCGGTCGCGTCCGCCAGCCCCGAGGCGGCGACGCCGCCGGGGAGGTCGACCTGGCGCGGGTCGCCGCACACCACCATGCGGCTGTTCTGGCCGAAGCGGGTGAGGAACATCTTCATCTGCGCGGGCGTGGTGTTCTGCGCCTCGTCGAGGATGACGAAGGCGTCGGCGAGCGTGCGGCCGCGCATGAAGGCGATCGGGGCGATCTCGATCTCGCCGCTCGCGATCCGCCGCTCGACCTGCTCGGGGGGCATGCAATCGTAGAGCGCGTCGTACAGCGGGCGGAGATAGGGATCGACCTTCTCCTTCATGTCGCCGGGCAGGAAGCCGAGCCGCTCGCCGGCTTCCACTGCGGGGCGCGACAGGATGAGGCGCTGCACCGATCCGGTGATGAGCTGCGCCACCGCTTGGGCGACCGCGAGATAGGTCTTGCCGGTGCCCGCCGGCCCGAGCGCGAAGATCATCTCGTTCGACACGAGCTCGCGCATGTAATGCGCCTGGGCGGGCGTGCGCGGGACGATCGTCTTCTTGCGCGTCCGGATCATGATCTGCGGCGCGCGGTCGCCCGCTTCGGCACGGACAATGCCGTCGAGCTCGGGCTCCGAGGCCATCGCGATCGCGGCATCGACCAGCCCGGTGTCGATCTCCTCGCCGCGCTGGATGCGCTTGTAGAGGTCGCTCAGCACATCACGAGCGAGCGCGACCTGCTCGGCGGTGCCTTCGAGCCCGACCCGGTTGCCTCGCGCGGTGATATAGACGCCGAGCCGATTTTCGAGCGCCACCAGATGCTGGTCGTACTGCCCGAAGAGGACGCTCAAGAGCTGCGGCTTGTCGAACGTCACCTCGAGGCGGGAACGGTCGCCCGATTGGGCGGGAACGGGCTTGCGGCTCATGCGGTCCTTTCGAATGCGCGGAAGTTGACGAAGTTGACGGTCCGGAGCGCATCGGCCGCTACGGCCGAACGGCGGGGGCGGACACAGGTTCCGCAGGCGCCGGCGAGGGGAGTGGCGAGACTCATCCGATCCGAAGTGTGGCAGAGCGGAGACGTGTAGGACAGGGAATTTCGTCGCCCCGACGCATCTTTGCCGAAGGCGTTGCGCAAAGGGCGCAAATCGCCGCTTCAGGGCAAAGGCGCGCGCGCGATGAACCAGAAAGCCAACATGACCAGCGACCCCGCATAGGCCTGGGGAAACCAAGCCGGCAGGTGCGCGAGGATGCCCGGGTCGCGATCGCCGAAGCTGGCCGGGCGGACCACCGGCGGAAAGAACGCGCCGCCAACGAAGCCGCATGCCGCATAAGCGACCGCGCTTTCGTGCTCGATCAGGCGAAGGAGCAACAGGCTCGGCAGGCCGACGAACAATATTCCTCGATATGCCTGGCGCGCGCCCACGAGCACGACGAAGGACGAGAAGATCATCGTCCCGGCCAGCATGGCGCGGAGCGACCCGCGCTTTTCCGCACCGATGCCGACCATCGGGGGTCCGGTCAGCGAAACACCCAGCAGGAACAACCCGACCAACGGCGCCAGCGCGGCGCCCAGTATCACGCGCATGTTCACCCTTCGGCGTTGTGATCGCGCGACCATGGACCGATCGGCCTTGCTTGGCGGTAAACAAGGGCGTGCCCGTCAACCGATGGCGGGCCGAGCCGTGGCCATGCGTCAGGCGGCCGCGCGGATGCGCTCCACGCCTGCCATCGAGTTCGGCCCGCCCGAAGCAAGCTCGACCTCGATCATGTCGCCGATCTTTGCGTCGGTCGTGAGGTGGACCGATTGCAGCCAGGGCGACTTGCCGAGCATCTGGCCAGGGAGCTTGCCTCGGCGCTCGATCAGCACCGCGCAGGTGCGGCCGACCGTATCCTCGTTGAAGGCGGCCTGATCGCGGTTGAGCGCGGCCTGGAGGCGCTGGAGGCGCTCGTCCATGAGCTCGGGCGCGATCTGGCCGTCCATGTCGGCGGCGGGGGTGCCGGGGCGGGGCGAATATTTGAAGCTGAATGCCTGCGCGTAGCGGACCTCGTCGACGAGGCGCAGCGTGTCCTCGAACTCGGCGTCGGTTTCGCCCGGGAAGCCGACGATGAAGTCGCCCGACAGCGCGATATCCGGCCGCACGGCGCGGACGCGGTCGAGGATGCGCAGGTAGCTGTCGCGCGTGTGCGACCGGTTCATCGCCCTGAGGATGCGACTGTTGCCCGACTGCACCGGCAGGTGGAGGAAGGGCATCAGCTTCTCGACGTCGCGGTGCGCGTCGATCAGGCCCTGCGTCATGTCGTTGGGGTGGCTCGTCGTATAGCGGATGCGGTGCAGCCCCTCGACCCGGTCGAGTGTACGGATCAGCGCGTCGAACCCCCGATCGTCGTCGGCCCAGGCGTTGACGTTCTGGCCAAGAAGCGTGATCTCCTTCGCGCCCGCATCGACCAGCGCCTTCGCCTCATCCACGATCGCGGCGAACGGCCGCGAAACCTCCGCGCCGCGCGTGTATGGAACGACGCAATAGGTGCAGAACTTGTCGCAGCCCTCCTGCACGGTGAGGAAGGCGCTGGGGCCGACCTTGCGGCGCGCGGGGAGCGCACCGAATTTCGATGCGACCGGCATGTCGGTATCGAGCGCGGCTTTGCCCGCGGCGGCGTCCGCGACGAGCTTCGGCAGGTTGTGATAGGCCTGCGGGCCGACCACCACGTCGACCTTCGCGCGGCGCACGATCTCCTCGCCTTCTGCCTGCGCGACGCAGCCCGCGATCGCGATCATCGGGTCGCCGTGCTTGCGAAGCCGTCCGATGTCCGAATAGACCTTCTCGGTCGCCTTTTCACGGATGTGGCAGGTGTTGAGCACGACGAGATCGGCCGCGGCGGCGTCGGCCGGCACGAGGCCCTGCTCGGCCATCAGCTCGGCCATGCGCTCCCCGTCATAGACGTTCATCTGACAGCCGAACGACTTGATCGCGAAGGTTTTCGGGGCAGGCTTGGGCATGGAGGGCGCTATAGCGCCAGCCGCACAGGGCGTCGATCCTCCCCGAACGAGCGGGATCAGTCCATCGCCGCCTCGATTCGCTTCCGCGCTTCGGCGGCGATGGCCTTGCGGTCGGGGCAGGCGGCGGGATCGAAGGGGGCGAGGCAGGTGACCGTCACCGTGAAGCTGCCCGGACGGGCGAGGATGCGGAGCGCGTTGGCCCGGCCCGATTCGTCGCCGAGCCACTCGACGGTGTGCGCGCCGGCACCGTAATCGAGCAGCACCGGCTGCACGCTCACGCCCGGTGGCGGGGGTTCGAGGACGGCGAGCAGCGACGCCTTGAACGGCAGCAGCTCGCCCGCGCTGCTCGTGGTGCCTTCGGGAAAGATCGTCACCGGCCAGGCATGCGCGAGCGCGTCGCGCAGGTCGGCGATCTGGCCGGAAATCCCCATTCGATCGGCGCGCGCAACGAAGATCGTGTGGTTCAGGGTGCATAGCCAGCCGATCAGCGGCATCGCCCGAAGCTCGGACTTGGCGACGAAGGCGGTGCCCGTCGCGCCCGCGAGCACGAGGATGTCGAGCCAGCTCGTGTGATTGGCGAGGAAGATCACGTCGCGCCTCAGCGGCTGGCCGACCGTCCGCCGCCGTGCGCCGCAGATCCGCGCCGCCGTGCCCAGGAACCAGCGCGGCCAGGGGGAAGGGAGGCGGAAGAGCCGCCACAGGCCGTGGCCGGCGACGCAGATCAGCAGCGCAAGGACGAGCCCGGTGACGCGCAGGCCGATCCGAACCCGGCCCGCGGCATCATTTCTTGCGATCGAGCGCGACGCCATAGAGCTCCATACGGTGATCGACGAGGCGGAAGCCCAGCCGTTCGGCGATCTGCTTCTGGAGCTGCTCGAGCTCGGGATCGACGAATTCGAGCACGCGGCCCGTCTCGACGTCGATCAGATGATCGTGGTGCGATTCGGGCGCGGGCTCGTAGCGCGAGCGGCCGTCGCCGAAATCGTGCCGATCGAGGATGCCGGCTTCCTCGAACAACCGCACCGTGCGGTAAACGGTCGCGATCGAAATGCCCGGATCGATCGACGAGGCGCGCTCATAGACCTTCTCGACATCGGGATGGTCCTCGGCATCGGAGAGCACGCGCGCGATCACGCGGCGCTGCTCGGTGATGCGCAACCCCTTTTCGTTGCACAGGGCTTCGAGATCGATCTTGCGGGGCATGGGCTCGATGTACTGCCAACTCGTGGCCGGGCCAAGGGCGACCGACTCGCAATAAGCGGTCGCCCTCGCTCAATTCCGGGCCGGCGAAAGCGGGCATCTTCCTCGTATCGGGAGACCGCAGCTTTCGCCGGGGGTGACGGATCGTTACCGCGACTTGCGGCGCTTGGTGCCGAGGCCGATCTTCTTGGCGAGGGTGCGGCGCTGCTCGGCATAATTGGGCGCGACCATCGGATAGTCGGCGGGCAGATTCCACTTGGCGCGATACTGATCGGGGGTCATCTGATAGTGCGTCATCAGGTGCCGCTTGAGCATCTTGAGCTTCTTGCCGTCCTCGAGACAGACGACGTAATCGGGCTTCACCGACGACCGGATCGAGACTGCCGGCTCCTGCTTGACCTCGGGCTGTTCGGCCGGGCGGCCGAGCCCGGCGAGAGCACCGTGGACGTTCTGGATAATGAGCGGAAGATCGGAAACCGCAACGCTGTTGTTGCTGACGTGCGCGGCAACAATATCCGCGGTCAGCGTCACCAGTGTTTCCTGCATGTCGTTGTCGGTATCCATGGTGTTCCTTTCAGCCCTTACTGCGCCTGGGGGGAAACAGGCATCCGCGCTCCTATCGAGCCGTTCCGGGCCAAGTGCAAGGGGGTTTTGCGCACGCTTTCGGACGATCAGCGGAGCACGCGCATAAAGGTGTTCGCGTCGAACAACTTGCCGTTGGCGCCGCGATAATAATCATGGCGTTCACCAATTTTCTTGAAGCCGGCGCTGCGATACAGGGCGACCGCATCGTTGCTCGCCCGCACTTCGAGATGGAGCTTGTCGAGCCCGCGCGATTCGCAGTCGGCGATCACCGCCCGGAGCAGCGTGCTGCCGATCCCGCGCCGCCGCCGCTTGGGATCGACCGCGAGCAGCAGCAATTCGGCCTCGTCGACCACCGCGCGCGTGATCGCGAACCCGGCCGGCGCGCCGTCGACCTCGGCAATGGTGAGCGCGACGCCCGGCATCGCCATCACGCCCGCGCACTGGTTGCGTGTCCACGCCTCGCCATAGCGCGGGTCGAAGGCGGTCTGGATGAGCGCCTCGATGCGGACGAGATCGGCGATTCCGCCGGTGCGCAACGTGACGTGGGTGAGGACGGTGCTCATGCGCGCGCCGCGAGCGGCACCGCGTCGGGCGCGCGGCCGTAGATCGGGCTCGGCGGCAGCGTGCGGAACGCAGGCGGAAGCAGCCGCGCATCGGCCGCGCGCGGCACCGTCTCGACCGCGTCGGCAATCTCGCCCAGCCAGCGAACGCCGGTGCCGACCGCCCGGCACCCGTCGAGCATTGCCAGCGCCGCCTCGGGCGTGCGCGAGGCGAGGGGGGCGTCGGCGGCGAGCGGGCGCGAGAAGGGCTGCATGAAGACCTCGCCATGCCCCCCTTCGAGCACGACGGCAAGCCGCGCGAGCGCGGAATCGCGCGCGAATTCGGCGGCAGCGATGAGCGCGGTCGAGGAATAGCCGAGCGCCGCGACGCCCCAGCCGAGTGCAAGCGCGCGCGCGGCGGCGATCCCGACCCGCACCCCGGTGAAGCTGCCGGGACCGACATCGACCAGGATCGCGTCGGCGCGGCCGCCACGGGGCAGCTCGGCGATGGCTGGCAGCAGCCGCTCGGCATGGCCGCGGCCGACGACCTCGTGCCGCTCGGCGAGCACGACGTTGCCCTCGATCAGCGCGACCGAGCAGGCGGCGGTGGCGGTGTCGATGACGAGGGTGGTCACCTACTCCCTTTCCGTCTTCAATCGATGCGGTTGAAGCGCTCGAAATCGGGCCGCGGCGAGCGTCCGAAGATGGTCGACGGATCGCCGTGGCCCAGGGTCGCGATGAAATTGGGTTTCACGCCCGGCTGGTCGACGAAGAACGCCTTCTGCACGGCCTCCGGGTCGAACCCCGACATCGGCCCGGTGTCGAGCCCGATCGCGCGCGCGGCGATGAGCAAATACGCACCCTGGAGCGAGGAGTTGCGAAAGGCATGTTCGCGGCGCTTGTCGACATCGCCCTCGAACCAGCTCCGCGCATCGGTATGCGGGAAGAGGAAGGGGAGGTGCTCGTGGAATTCCTCGTCCATGCCGATGATGACGGCGGCGGGTGCCTTCCTGATCTTGTCGGGATTGGTGCCCGTCGCGCAGTCGGCGAGCTTGTCCTTTGCGTCCTGGCTCAGGCACCAGACGAAGCGCGCGGGCTGTTGGTTGGCCGAGGTCGGACCCATCTTGAGCAGATCGTAGATCTGCCGGATCTGGGCTTCGGTGACAGGCTCGTCGGTATAGCCGTTATAGGTGCGCGCGGTGCGGAAGATCGTGTCGAGCGCGGAATCGGAAAGTTTCTCGCCCATGGGGTTCCTGTCGTTGTGGAATAGGGATCAGACCGCGCGGACCTCGGTCACCTCGGGCACGTAATATTTGAGCAGTTGCTCGATGCCGTTCTTCAGGGTCGCAGTCGAGGAGGGGCAGCCCGAGCAGGCGCCCTGCATCTGGAGGAAGACCTTCCCCTTGTCGAAACCGCGGTAGATGATGTCGCCGCCGTCGTTGGCGACGGCGGGGCGCACGCGCGTGTCGATCAGCTCCCTGATCTGGATGATGATGTCCTCGTCGGCCGGATCGTCGCCGAAAGTCGCCGCGTCGGCGGGAACGCTGATCCCGGCGGCCGAGCCCGGCTTGAACAGCGGCATGTTGGCCGAGAAATGATCGAGCAGGATCGCGAGCACGTCGGGCTTGAGTCCGAGCCAGTCGACCCCCGGCGCGGCCGTCACCGACACGAAATCCTTGCCGAAGAACACGCCGGTCACATCGCCAAGACCGAACAGCGCCTCGGCGAGCGGCGAGGCGTCGGCCTCCTCGGGGCTCGCGAAATCGCGCGTGCCGCCGTCCATCACGGAGCGGCCGGGCAGGAACTTCAGCGTCGCCGGATTGGGCGTGGTCTCGGTCTCGATCAGCATATAAGCCATGTGGCGGCGGAGCGCGCGCGGATCAAGGGTGGAACCGCGGCCGGGGCTCGCGCGTCGCATCGGCCAAGGAGGACGATCATGGCACAGGCGAAGAAGACGGGAACCGGCGACGAGGGCAGCGGCGAGGAGAAGACCGGCGTCACCGACAAGATGCGCGAGGCGGGCGAGAAGATGCGCGCCTCGGGCGAGCGGATGGCCGAGCGCGGCAGCGAAGTCGGCATGAAGCTGCTCGATCAGGCCGAACAGAACACGCGCGAGGCGTTCGAGGCGATGCGAAAGGCCGCCAAGGCGCGCGACCTTTCGGAGGTGATGCATGTCCAGGGCGAGTATCTGCGCGAGCAGGGCAGCCGATCGATGGCGCAGGCGCGCGAGGTCGGCGAGATGATCGCCAATTTCGGCCGCGACGCGATCAGCCGCATGACGGGAAAGGACGACAAGAAATAGATTGGCCCCGTTGACCCTTCTTTCCGTCACGCTGAATTTGGTTCAGAATCCAACGTGTCTCCGGCGACGTCACTTGTCGCGGACCGGATGCTGAAACGAGTTCAGCATGACGGTGGGGTGTTTCGAGAGGATATTGCCCCTGCGTCGCGCGCTGCTGATCCTTGCTGTGCTGGTCGCCGTCGCGGCGGGCCTCGCGCTCACCATCACGTCTGAGCGCCCGCAGGGGCCGCTCGTGCTCGCCGCCGCGAGCCTCCAGGAATCGCTGACCGCCGCCGCCGATGCTTGGGCGAAACAAGGCCATGCCCGCCCCGTTCTCTCCTTCGCCGCCACCTCGGCGCTGGCGCGGCAGATCGAGGCGGGGGCGCCCGCGGACCTGTTCCTCTCTGCCGACGAAGCGTGGATGGACATCCTCCAGCAGAAGCGGCTGATTGTGCCCGCGAGCCGCGAGACCTTCCTCGCCAACCGCTTGGTGCTCGTGACCGCGGCGGGCAACACCGCACCGATCGAGATCCGCCGCGCGCTTGCGACGCAGCCGGTGGCGATGGCCGATCCGAGCTCGGTTCCCGCGGGGAAATACGGCCGGGCGGCGCTCGAGACGATGGGGCTGTGGAAGGCAGCGCGCGGCCATGTCGCCGCCGCCGAGAATGTCCGCGCGGCGCTGGCGCTGGTCGAGCGCCGCGCCGCGCCGCTCGGCATCGTCTATGCCACCGACGCACGCGCGTCGGACAAGGTGCGCGTGGTGGGGGTGTTCCCCGAGGCGAGCCATCCGCCGATCACCTATCCGGTCGCGCGGCTGACGACCTCGACCAGCATGGATGCCGAGGCGTTCAGGCGGTTCCTCGTCTCGCCCGAGGGGGAGGCGATCTTTGCGCGATACGGGTTTGAGGCGCGTTGACCCCTCGCGTCATTCCCGCGAAAGCGGGAACCCAGCTTCTTACGGCTCACCTGGTACACGGTCGGGAGATGGGTCCTTGCTTCCGCGGGGATGACGAAGAGGGGAACCGATGATCCTCAGCCCCACCGAATGGGACGTCGTCGCGCTGTCGCTCCGCGTCGGCCTGGCGGCGATGGTCGCGACCCTGCCGGTCGCCTTCGCGCTCGCCTGGGTGCTCGCACGTGCTCGGTTTCCGGGCAAGGTGCTTCTCGACGCGCTCGTCCACCTGCCGCTGGTGCTGCCGCCGGTCGTCACCGGTTGGCTGCTGCTGATGGCGTTCGGGCCGACCGGGCCGATCGGCGCGCCGCTTCACGCGTGGTTCGGCGCGACCGTGCTGTTCCGCTGGACGGGGGCTGCGATCGCGGCCGGGGTGATGGCGCTGCCGCTGATGGTGCGCGCGATGCGGCTGTCGATCGAGGCGGTCGACGCGCGGCTCGAAAGCGCGGCGCGCACGTTGGGTGCGGGGCCGTGGCGGGTGTTCTGGAGCGTGACCCTGCCGCTCAGCGTGCCGGGCGTGCTCGCGGGGCTGGTGCTCGGCTTCGCGCGATCGATCGGCGAGTTCGGGGCGACGATCACCTTCGTCTCGAACGTGCCCGGCGAGACGCGCACCTTGCCGCTCGCCATCTATTCGGCGCTCCAGCGGCCCGGCGGCGAGGGCGAGGTATTGCGGCTCGCCTTGCTCTCGGTCACGCTCTCGCTGGGCGCGCTCGTGCTGTCGGAAGTGCTCGCGCGGCGCAGCGGGCGGATTCGCCATGTCCTTTGACATCGACGTCACCAGGCGCCTCGGCGACGTGCAGATCGGCGTCGTTTTCGAGGCCGGCGACGGGCTCACCGTGCTGTTCGGCCCCTCGGGGGCGGGCAAGACGAGCGTGCTCAACATGGTCGCGGGGCTGCTCGCGCCCGATTGGGGCCATGTGCGCGTCGCGGGCGAGACGCTGTTCGACGCAAGCGCGGGGATCGACGTGCCGACGGAAAAGCGCTGCGCCGGCTATGTCTTCCAGGAGCCCCGACTGTTTCCGCACCTCAGCGTGCGCGCCAATCTCGCCTATGGCCGCCACGAAGGCGCGCCGCTCGATGTCGAGGACACGATCGGCTTCCTCGGCATCGGCCATCTGCTCGACCGCTGGCCGCGCACGCTGTCGGGCGGCGAGGCGCGCCGCGTGGCGATCGGCCGCGCCTTGCTTTCGGGCGCGCGCTTCCTGCTGCTCGACGAGCCGCTCTCCTCGCTCGATCGCGCCCGCCGTGAGGAGATCATGCGGGCCATCCTCCACATTCGCGACGTGCTCAAGCTGCCCGTGCTGATGGTGACGCACGACACCGAGGAGGCCGAGCGGCTGGGGACGCGGATCGTGCGGATGTGATCGCGGCTAGCGTGCTGCCCCGTCGCGAGCCTCGGCCGAGGAGGTCGCCTTGATCTCGGGTTGTGCGTGCAGGAAGTCGGCGAACGCCGCATTGCCGCCGCCACCCGGCGCATAAGCCCGCGCGAACGCATCGACCAGCCCGGTATAGAGCTCGAACGAGCGCTCCGGCGTCATCAGCGTGCCGCCGAACCGCGACAGCGTCTCGGGCATCTCATACGGCGCATCCGAATAGCTCATATGGCTGCCCTTGGTGATCGCGATCGCCCAGTTCGATGCATTCTCTCCCCGGCCCAGGAAGCTCCAGAAGGGACTGGAGAGATCGGGCTTCTCGAACGGCCGATCGGGCTTGGCAGAGCGCGCGCCGGTGATCAGCGTCGGCTTGACCGGCCCCTGATCGACGATCGTCGTCGGATCGGGCGCGCCCTCGAAATCGGCGCACGCCTCGATCCGCGGATCGTCGTTGCAGACCTGCACGGCGACGGTCCCGCCGAGCGAATGGCCCGTCACCGTGACGCGGCGAGGATCGAGCGCGAGCGACGCGGGGATCGCCGACGGGCGATCGGCGGCAAAGAGCCGGTCGAGCGTGACCGAGACGTCGCGCGACCACTCGCGGACGCGGGGCGTGAGCGCAGCGATGTCGTCGGATTGCTGGAGGGGATCGTCGCCCGGCCGCATCACCCGGCCGTCGGCGAGCCGCGACGGGCCGATATACGGAAGGTCGATTACGGCAACCGCATAGCCGCGCCTCGCCAGCGCCGCGGCGAGCTCACCGTAATTGAACGCCGCGACGCCCGATCCCGGCGAGATCGTGACGAGCGGGAGCGGCTCCGACGTTTCGGCCGGCGGGGCGGCGACCAAAGCGGGGCCGGGCTGTGCTGCCCAACCGCGCAGCGTTGCTTCCGGAACGTCGTAATAGCCATCTGCGATCAGCGTTGTCAGCAGCGCGGGATCAGCCAGATAGGGTCGCGCGGTGCCGCCGTCCGCGGCGGGATAATAGAGATCGACCCGCCAGGCGCGGCCTAGATCGGTCGCGATCGGATCGCGGCGCTCCGGATCGGCGATCTCGAACGAAACGACCCCCACGGGCTGGTTCGCGCGGGTCTTCGCGATCGCTCCACCGGGCACCGCCAGTCCGATCATCACCGCCACCAGCATCAGCACTACGCGCATCACTGTCTCCCTACACTAGCACACCTCATGACGTGCCTCGCGACTGGAAGCAAGCGGGGTTCTGCCGCAAAAAAAGCCGCCGCCCGGTAATCCGGACGACGGCTCTTTCTTTGATCGGAGACGATCCGAACCGGGAGGATCAATCCTCCTTGTTCAGATACTCGCCCGCCGCCTCGTCGCTGCCGTCGCCCGACACCTCGACGCTCTCGAGCGCGTCGGCGGTGACCATCGCGTCGATCGGGTCCTGCGCGAGCTCGGCCTCGCGCTCCTGCGCCGCCGAATTGGCGGCGATGAGCGCCTCCTGAAGCTTGCGCTGCTGCGCGCGGAGCGCCGCGTCGCGGCTGGTGGCGGCGATGCGCATGCGGTTCATGCCCGCGCCCGTGCCCGCCGGAATCAGCCGGCCCACGATCACGTTCTCCTTGAGGCCGATCAGCGTGTCCTGCTTGCCCTGGACCGCCGCCTCGGTGAGGACGCGGGTGGTCTCCTGGAATGACGCCGCCGAGATGAAGCTGCGGGTTTGCAGCGACGCCTTGGTGATGCCGAGCAGGATCGGCTTGCCCTGCGCGGGCGCCTGCTTCTTTTCGAGCTTGGCGTTGATCGCGTCCATCTCCTCGCGATCGACCTGCTCGCCGGCGAGCAAGGTGGTGTCGCCGCCGTCGGTGATCTCGACCTTCTGGAGCATCTGGCGAACGATCACCTCGATGTGCTTGTCGTTGATCTTCACGCCCTGGAGCCGGTAGACCTCCTGGATCTCCGCGACCATATATTCGCTGAGCGCCTCGATGCCGAGGACTTCCAGAATGTCGTGCGGATCGGGGCTGCCGCCGATCAGATTGTCGCCACGCTTGACGTAGTCGCCTTCCTGAACGTCGATCGCCTTCGACTTGGGCACCAGATACTCGACGACCTCGCCGCCATCCTCGGGCTGGATGCCGATCTTGCGCTTGGCCTTATAGTCCTTGCCGAACACCACCCGGCCGGTGACCTTGGCGATGATCGCGTTCTCCTTGGGCTTGCGCGCCTCGAAGAGCTCGGCGACGCGCGGCAGACCGCCGGTGATGTCGCGGGTCTTGGCCGATTCGCGGCTGACACGCGCGAGCACGTCACCCGCATGCACCTCAGCGCCGTCCTCGACCGAGATCACCGCGCCCGGCGCCAGCATGTAGCGGCCGGCCTCGCCCGAATCGCTGTCGAGCAGGGTGAGCCGGGGACGCAGGTCCTCCTTCGACCGCGCCGCAGCGCGATATTCGGTGACGACGCGCTGGGTGATGCCGGTGGTCTCGTCGGCCTGCTCGGTCAGCGTCTTGCCGTCGATCAGGTCCTGATACTTCACCGTGCCGGGATTCTCGGTGATGACCGGCATGGTGAACGGATCCCACTCGGCCATCCGGTCGCCCTTCACGACGATATGGCCGTCGTCGAACATCAGGTACGCGCCGTACGGGATGCGGTGGACCGCGCGCTCGCGGCCGTCGTCATCGAGGATGGCAAGCTCGCCCGAGCGGCTGGTGACCACCCGGCGGCCGCGCTGATCCTCGATCACGCGCAGGTCGCGGAACTCGGCCTTGCCGTCCGACGGGGCATCGAGGTTCGACTGCTCGTTGAGCTGCGCTGCGCCGCCGATGTGGAAGGTCCGCATCGTGAGCTGCGTGCCCGGTTCGCCGATCGACTGTGCCGCGATGACGCCGACCGCCTCGCCGATGTTCACCGGCGTGCCGCGGGCGAGATCGCGCCCGTAGCATTTGGCGCACACGCCGATCTTCGATTCGCACACCAGCGGGCTGCGGATCTTGACGCCCTGGACGCCGATCGCCTCGATCTGCGCGATCATCGGCTCGTCGAGCAAGGTGCCCTCGGCGATGACGACCTCGTTCGATTTCGCGTCGACGATGTCCTCCGCCGTGGTGCGGCCGAGGATGCGCTCGCCGAGCGACGCGATGGTGCTGCCGCCCTGGACGATCGCCTTCATCTCGAGTGCGCGCGTCGTTCCGCAATCCACCTCGACGATCGTGCAATCCTGGCTGACGTCGACCAGACGGCGGGTCAGATATCCCGAATTCGCCGTCTTGAGCGCGGTGTCGGCCAGGCCCTTGCGGGCGCCGTGGGTGGAGTTGAAGTATTCAAGGACGGTAAGGCCTTCCTTGAAGTTCGAGATGATCGGCGTTTCGATGATCTCGCCGCTAGGTTTGGCCATCAGGCCGCGCATGCCGGCAAGCTGCTTGATCTGAGCCTGCGAGCCAC
>CAMLGC010000009.1 GCA_946479505.1 uncultured Sphingomonadaceae bacterium | reverse complement strand
ATTCAAGGTGATCCCGCCGCGCAAGGACGGCAAGCCGATGCTCCACACCTGGGTCAGAATCCACTTCGATTTCACCGAAAAGGCGCCCGGCTGATCGCGCTAGGCGTCCTCGATACGGTGCTCGCTCGGCTGGTCGGCGTCGGTTACAATGACCTTCCTGCGGAAAAGGCTCTCGGCCAAATCTACTCCCCTTGTCGTCATGCCGGACTTGTTCCGGCATCCACGGATGCTCTAGGCGAAGAGATATGGTGTGTGCCCGGCGGTGGACCCCGGAACAAGTCCGGGGTGACGGGTCAGGAGACAGAGAACATGGATACCGCGCTCGATTTCGGCCTCGGCGAGACCGCCGACATGATCCGCGAGACGACCCGCCGCTTCGCTGCGGACCGGATCGCTCCCAAGGCGGCCGAGATCGACGCGACCAACAAGTTCGATCGCGCGCTCTGGCCCGAAATGGGCGCGCTCGGGTTGCACGGCATCACCGTCGAGGAGCAATGGGGTGGCCTCGGCCTCGGTTATCTCGAACATTGCGTCGCGATGGAGGAGGTCAGCCGCGCCTCGGCCTCGATCGGCCTTTCCTACGGCGCGCACTCGAACCTGTGCGTCAACCAGATCCGCCGCTGGGGCAACGACGAGCAGAAGGCCAAATATTTGCCCAGGCTCATCTCGGGCGAGCATGTCGGCAGCCTGGCCATGTCGGAGGCCGGCTCGGGCTCCGACGTCGTCTCGATGAAATTGAAGGCCGAGGCGAAAGGCAACGACCGCTACGTCCTCAACGGCACCAAATTCTGGATCACCAATGCGCCCGAGGCCGACACCCTCGTCGTCTATGCCAAGACCGAGCCCGAGGCGGGGGCCAAGGGCATCACCGCCTTCCTGATCGAGAAGGAATTCGCTGGCTATTCGGTCTCGAAGAAGCTCGACAAGATGGGCATGCGCGGCTCCGACACCGCCGAGCTCGTCTTCGAGGATTGCGAGGTCCCCGCAGAGAATGTGATGGGACCGATGAACGGCGGCGTGAAGGTGCTGATGAGCGGTCTCGATTATGAGCGCGCGGTGCTCGCCGCGGGGCCGCTCGGCATCATGCAGGCGTGCCTCGACGTGGTCCTCCCCTACGTCCGCGACCGCAAGCAGTTCGGCACCCCGATCGGCAGCTTCCAGCTCATCCAGGCCAAGGTCGCCGACATGTACGTCGCGCTCAACAGCGCCCGCGCCTACGTCTATGCGGTGGCGCGCGCCTGCGATGCGGGGCAAACGACGCGCTTCGACGCCGCCGGCGCGATCCTCCTCGCCAGCGAAAACGCCGTGAAGACGGCATTGGAGGCGATCCAGGCGCTGGGCGGCGCCGGCTACACCAAGGAATGGCCGGTGGAACGCTACCTGCGCGACGCCAAACTCTACGACATCGGTGCGGGCACCAACGAGATCAGGCGCTATCTGATCGGCCGGGAATTGATCGGCGCCTGATCGCGCGACAATTCTTGCTCACCCCGTCTCGAGCCGGAGCCCGCTTCCTCCGCTAGCGCTGTTGATAGATGAGCGTGTTGCCGCTCGGATCGTCGATATAGACTTCGCGCGTGCCCCAGGTCTGATCCAGAGGACCTTCGTGAACGGGCGAATCCGGTCTGGTCGGGACGGAGAGGCCGCGGTCTTTGAAGGACGCGAACAGCGCATCCACGTCGTCGCACATGACGATCGCGGATGATTGGCCGTAGCGCCGGTGCCCTGTCGTCAGGTTCAGGTGCAGTTCGTCCGATCCCCTGGTCAGGACGGCATAGAAGGGCGCGTCTTCGGGCGTAGCGAAGACGAGCGTGAAGTCGAGCACGTCTGTGAGAAACGCAACCGTCTCGGGAATATCCCGCACGATCAGCACCGGGATGAGCATCGCCCCGCCTCCTTCGCCTTGGTTTTACGTCAGCCTCGCACACATGCGCGACAGCGGGCAAATCACGACCGCTTCTTTCGTTACTTCGATGCGCGGGTCCGCGCGACGATGGAAGAGACGCGATCCGGAGCCGTCGCATCGGCGCACAGCCTGGCTGCGCGCGAGGAGAGTCGGGCGTTCAACCGGGCGGCGAGCCGTGGGCCAATGAGCAGAGCGCAGACCAGAATGCCGACGGCGCTCCACAATCCAATCGATCGCCCCATCAGCGGCGTGTTGTCGAAGGCGTGAGGGAATATGCTGCCGAAAATGTCGGCGAGGAGCCCGGGACCGACCACGAAAAGCGCGATGATTTCGAGCGTCTGCCAGGCGCGCGGCCGCGGCGGAGGTGCGGGAGCCAACGGAAACTGGAGAAGAACTTCTTCGACCGCGGCATCGACCGCGTTGGTTCCGCGCCAATGAAGCCACAGGAAAAGGAAAGGCCACCAGGCGATCACGAGCACGCCCGCCGCCATCGACGCGCCGGGTATCGCAAGACCATCGATGACATGATCCGCACCGATCGCAGAGGTGCACGCGAGCGTGAGGATCATCATCGGGATCGAGAGGGCGAAGCCCCACCGCAAGCGCCGGTTCACGGGCCGCATCGCAGCGGCGAGCCTCGTTTGAATCGCGTCATACTGCCCAGGGGTGAGCGCGGCGAATTGTCCGTCCTTGCGCTGGAGCCGGACACTGCCATCCGCATCGCGGTAGCATCGGTGGCGCCAGCGTCGTCCCACCGCTGCGACCAACGCCGCTGGAGTAATCATGCTGCCGCTCCGGTCAAAGTCGCGAGCCCGTCGGCCCGACCTTTCGGTACGGCGCCTTAAGGAATCGTAACGAGATCGTGCGCCCTGCAAAATGCCACGCGAGCGCTCGGTTACCGCCTCAACATCCCCAGCCCATGTAGCCATTTCTCCACCAACCCCGGCCATTCGCTCGTGATCGGGTGCTCCGACGGCCTCAATCCGAAGGCGTGGCCCGCCCCCGGATAAAGGTGCAGCTCGACCGGCACGCCGGCATCCTTCAGCGCCAGCGCGTAAAAGACCGAATTGCGCACCGGATCGACAGGATCGTCGGTGCTCTGCAAAAGGAAGGTCGGCGGCGCGGCGGGGCTGATCGTATTCCACGGCGCCAGCGCGACGAGGTCCTTGGGTATGCCGCCGGTCCACAAATGCCCCGGATAGAGCACGATCGCGAAATCGGGCCGGGAGGACAGCCGGTCCGCTGCGTCGACCGACGCATAGGTACGCGCCTCGGCATTGCTCACCGCCGCCGCCAGATGCCCGCCCGCCGAAAAGCCGATCACGCCCAGCTTGTGCGGATCGATGCCGAGCGCGCCCGCCCGCGCTCGAATGAGCCCCATCGCGCGTTGCGCGTCCTGCAACGCCAATTGCGGCTCTGGCGCCTGCTCGTGCCCGGGCACCTTGTGCCAGTCCTGCGGCACGCGATACTTGAGCACGACGCACGTCATCCCGATCGCCGTCGCCCAGTCGCATATCTCGGTGCCCTCGAGATCGATCGCCAACGCCTCGTAGCCGCCGCCGGGAAACACCATCAGCGCCGCGCCGGAGTTGCGGCCGTTGGGGGAAAAGATCGTCATCGTCGGGCGAGTAACGTCGAGGATCGCCTTGTAGCGTTTCCCGCCGACGAGCTTGTTGCCGTACCAGCCGGTTTCGGGCTCGTCGGTTTCAGGCCGCGTAATCTTCAAATCCGCCGGCCAGAGCGGAATTTGCTTGAGGCCATTGTCCGGTTGCCATTGCCCTTCCGGCAGACGGCTCCCCAGCGTCTGGGCGGCTGCCGGCGTCGCCGCCGCGAGCATCATCAACGTCCATCCCGCAAGTCTTCCCGCAAACCAGCACATCATTCCGCCTCCCCTAGCACCCGATGAACCCCGCCAGGTTTCGGCGAGCGCGCACCTGACACTCCCATCCAATCGTCCGATGGCGTCCCCCGCAACGCATCAATTCTCGACAAGAGCCTCAATTTTATTCATGCTTCAGGCATGGACCGCTCCCGGCTTCCGCTTAACGCGCTGCGTGCCTTCGAAGCAGCGGCACGCCATCTCAATTTCACGCGCGCGGGCCTCGAACTTTGCGTCAGCCAGGGCGCGGTGAGCCATCAGGTCGCGCTGCTCGAGGAGCGGCTGGGCGTTCCGTTGTTCCGCCGCCTGCCGCGCGGCCTTGCGCTCACCGACGAGGGGCAGGTGCTGGTGCCCGTCGTCGCGGACAGCTTCGACCGTATCGGCGCGACGCTCGATCGCTACGGCGACGGGCGGCTGCGCGAGGTGCTGACGGTGGGGGTTGTCGGCACCTTCGCCGCCGGCTGGCTGATCCCGCGGCTGGCGCGCTTCGCCGCAGCGTGTCCGCAAATCGACCTGCGCGTGATGACCAACAACAATCGCGTCGATCTCGCGGGCGAGGGACTCGATCTCGCCATCCGCTTCGGCGACGGCGCATGGCACGGCACGCATGCCGAGCCGATCATGGCCGCACCGCTCACCCCCTTATGCACGCCCAGGATCGCCGCCCGGCTCCACAGCCCACAGGCGCTCGCCGGTGAGACCTTGTTGCGCTCGTATCGCGCCGACGAATGGCCGCGCTGGTTCGATGCCGTCGGCGTGGCGGCATCCTCGCTGCACGGCCCCGTCTTCGACAGCTCGATCCCGATGGTGGCGATGGCCGAAGCCGGGCTCGGCGTCGCGCTGGCACCGGCTGCGATGTTCGCGCGCGCACTGATCGACGAGCGTCTGGCCCAACCGTTTGCGATCGAAATCGACACCGGAAGCTATTGGCTCACCCGCCTCCTGTCGCGTCAGGAAACTCCCGCCATGCGGGAATTTGCGGCATGGCTCGCCACCGAGGTCGCGGGCAACGCCTAGGGCCTATCGCGCACGCTCACCACACGTGGACCCGCTTGTCCGGCGCCAGGTACAGCTTTCCGTCGGGCTGCACGTCGAACGCCTTGTACCATGCGTCGAGGTTGCGCACCGTCTGCGCCCGGTAGCGCGCGGGCGCATGGCCGTCGGTGGTGATCTGCCCGCGCAGCGCCTTGTCGCGCGTCTTGGCGCGCCAGCTCTGCGCGAAGGCGAGGAAGAAGCGCTGGTCGCCCGTCATCCCCGCGATCACCGGCGCGGGCTTGCCGCCGAGCGACGCGTGATACGCTTCGAGCGCGGCGGTGAGCCCGGCCACGTCGGCGATATTCTCGCCCAGCGTCTGCTCGCCGTTGATGTGCAGCCCCGGCAGCGGCTCATAGGCGTTGTACTGCGCCACCAGCGCCTGCCCCTGCTCCTCGAAATGCTTGAGGTCGGCGGGCGTCCACCAATTACGCAGCTTGCCGGTGGCGTCGAACTCGGCGCCGTTATTGTCGAAGCTGTGGCTGATCTCGTGGCCGATGACGGCGCCGATCGATCCGTAATTCGCCGCCGGATCGGCCTTGGGGTCGTAGAACGGCGCCTGCAGGATCGCCGCCGGGAAGTTGAGCGCATTTTGCAGCGGCAGGTTGACCGCGTTCACCGTCTGCGGCGTCATCCACCATTCGCCGCGATCGACCGGCTTGCCGATCTTGGCGATCTGGTGGCGATATTCCGCCCTTGCCGCGCGCCGCGCATTGCCCACCGGATCGTCGGCGCGGATGACCAGCCCCGAATAATCGCGCCACGCCTCGGGATAGCCGATTCCGACCTTGAGCGTCTGGATCTTCTTGCGCGCTTCTTTCTTGGTCTCGGGCGCCATCCAGTCGAGATTGGCAACGCGGGTGTCGAACGCCGCGAGAATGCCCTTCACCATCGTCTGAATGTCGGCCTTGGACGATGCGGGAAAATAGCGCTCGGCGTAAAGCTTGCCGACCGCGTCGCCGAGTGCGTTGTTGACCGCGCCGATCGCGCGCTTGTCGCGGGCGCGCTGCTCGGGCGTGCCCGACAAGGTCGTGCCGTAGAAGGCGAAATGCGCGTTGTCGATCGCCTTGGGCAGCACGCTCGCCACGCTGTTGATGCGGTGGAAGGTCAGCCAGTCCTTCCACGCCTCCAAGGGCTCGCTCGCGACCAGCGCCGCCTCGCCGGCCACCGCTTCGGGCTGCCAGACGATGAAATCCTTCTGGTCGGGCAGCTCGGCCGCGGTCCAATAGACGTCCCAGTCGACCCCCGGCGCCTTCTTCGCGAAATCGGCCTTGGTCCACCAATCATGGCCTTCGGACATCTGCCCGCTGGTGGTCCGGTCGGCATGGACCTTGGCGAGCTTGGCCTCGAGATCGTAGATCCGGGCCGCGCGCGCCTGCGCATCGCTCACGCCGGCAAGATTGAGGATCTGCGCGATGTAGCTTTTGTATGCGGTGCGGATCTGCGCCATCTCGGGCGTCGCCGAGAGATAGTAGTCGCGGTCCGGCAGCCCGAGCCCGCCCTGGAGCAGATAGGGCACCGTCTGGTCGGGCTTGGTCAGCGCCTGCGTGACGAACAGTCCGAACAAATTCTCGCTGCCGAAGCTCGTCGCGTTGATCGGGTCCTCGTCGGCGAGCATGTTCGCGCCGAGCATCTGCGACAGCGCCTTCTTGTCCTGGATCGCCGCGATCTTCTGGACCTCGCCCTGGATCGGTGCGAGCCCGCGCTTTTCGATCGCATCGGTATTGAGATAGGCGTTGTAGTAATCGGCGATCCGCCGCTGGTCGGTGCCCGGCGCGGCCTCGGCCTTGACCGCGTCGTTGATGATCGAGGCGGTGTTGCCTTCCGCCTTCTTGAACACCTCCAGGAACACGCCCGTGCTCGACCGGTCCGAGGGGATCTCGGTCTTCTCGCGCCAGCCGCCGTTCGCGTATTGCTCGAAATCGTCGCCGGGCCGCGTCGAGGTGTCGAGCCCCGTCGTGTCGATCCCGATCGTCGTGCCCGAGGCGGCGACGGCGGCGATGTCGTTCTGCTGATCGGCCTGGCTGCATGCGGCGGTGGCGGCGGTGGCGAGGAGGGCGGCAAGCAACAGGCTACGCTTCATGGCATCTCTTTCCCGGGAGGCTGGTGTATGAGCACGGGACTACACCGCAAGACCGGCGAATGCCAGCGGCTTCCCTTCGTTGCGGCACCTCGCTAGGCAGGCCCGATCTTAAGGGAGGATACCGTCTCGTGAGCGCGCCCGTGCTCGATACCAAGCTGTCGCCCGACAGCGACACGTTCCGCGCCAATGCTGCGCACAATCGCGCGCTGGTCGATCGCCTGCGCGCCGATGTCGCCAAGGCGGCGCTCGGCGGCAGCGAACGCTCGCGCGAGCGCCACGTCGGCCGCGGCAAGCTCCTCCCCCGCGAGCGCGTCGAGCGGCTGCTCGATCCAGGCTCGCCCTTTCTCGAGATCGGTCAGCTCGCCGCGTGCGACCTGTATCACGGCGACGTGCCCGGCGCCGGGCTCATCACCGGCATCGGCCGCGTGTCGGGCCGGCAGGCGATGATCGTCTGCAACGACGCCACCGTGAAGGGCGGCACCTACTACCCGATGACGGTCAAGAAGCATCTTCGCGCGCAGGAGATCGCCGAGCAGAACCGCCTACCCTGCATCTATCTGGTCGATTCGGGCGGCGCCAACCTGCCGCACCAGGCCGAGGTCTTCCCCGATCGCGACCATTTCGGCCGCATCTTCTTCAATCAGGCCAACATGTCGGCGCAGGGCATCCCGCAGATCGCCTGCGTGATGGGAAGCTGCACCGCTGGCGGCGCCTACGTTCCTGCCATGAGCGACGAGAGCGTGATCGTCCGCAACCAGGGCACGATCTTCCTCGCCGGGCCTCCGCTCGTCAAAGCCGCGACCGGCGAAGTCATCTCCGCCGAGGAATTGGGCGGCGCCGAAACCCACGGCCGCAAGTCGGGCGTCGTCGATCACGTCGCCGAGAATGACGAGCACGCGCTGACGATCGTCCGCGACATCCTCAGCACCTGCGCGCCCACGAAAGCGGGCGCCCAGCTCGACCTACGCGATCCCCGCCCGCCCAAATTCCCCGCCGAAGACCTCTATGGCATCCTCCCCGAAGACGTCCGCGCGCCCTACGACGTCCACGAGGTGATCGCGCGCCTCGTCGACGGCAGCGCATTCGCCGAGTTCAAAGCGCTCTACGGCGCGTCGTTGGTGTGCGGCTTCGCGCACATCTGGGGCATGCCGGTGGCGATCCTCGCCAACAACGGCGTGCTGTTCTCGGAAAGCGCCGTCAAAGGCGCGCATTTCATCGAGCTCGCCTGCCAGCGCCGCATCCCGCTCCTGTTCCTCCAGAACATCTCGGGCTTCATGGTCGGCGGCAGATACGAGGCCGAGGGCATCGCCAAGCACGGCGCCAAATTGGTGACGGCGGTCGCCACCGCGAGCGTCCCCAAGATCACAATCCTGATCGGCGGCAGCTTCGGTGCCGGCAATTACGGCATGTGCGGCCGCGCCTATTCCCCGCGCTTCCTCTTCACCTGGCCCAACAGCCGCATCTCGGTGATGGGCGGCGAACAGGCTGCGAGCGTCCTCGCCACCGTCCATCGCGACGCGGACTCGTGGAGCGCGCAAGAAGCCGAAGCCTTCAAACGACCCATCCGCGAGGACTACGAAGCCCAAGGCAACCCCTGGCACGCCACCGCCCGCCTGTGGGACGACGGCATCATCGACCCCGCCCAAACCCGCGACGTCCTCGGCCTCGCCTTCGCTGCTACGCTGAACGCCCCCATCCCCGAACGCCCGCGCTTCGGGGTGTTCCGAATGTGATGAAGGAGGCTGCCCCCTCAATACCTCCCCGGAACGGGGAGGGGGACCATTCGGCAAAGCCGAATGGTGGAGGGGTAATCCCGCCCGGCCTACGCACAACGACCAAAGCAATCCGCGCCGCGCGCCGAGAGCGCCGCACCAACAACCTCCCCGAAATCCTCCTCTGGCGCGAACTCCGCAAGCGCCCCGAAGGTCACAAATTCCGCCGCCATCATCCTTTCGGCGATTACGTCATGGACTTCGCCCATCTACCTTCGCGCCTCTGCATCGAGATCGACGGCGAAGCGCATTCGCGTGGCGATCGTCCCGCGCGCGACGACCGGCGCGATCGGACTCTTGCCGCCGCCGGCTTTCGCACGCTCCGCATTCCGGCACGCGACGTCCTGACAAATCTCGAAGGCGTCCTCACCGCAATCCTCGCTGCCCGCGCCGCATCACCCCTCCACCACCGGGCTTCGCCCGGCGGTCCCCCTCCCCGTTCCGGGGAGGTGTGAAAGGATCCCCCATGCTCTCGCTTCTCCTGCCCCTCCTCCTCCAGACCACCCCGGTCGCGCCGATCGTGAAGGGCACCGCGCTGCCCCCGCCCGACGCCGACACCGCCGCCGTGCTCGCGCCCGTAGAGCGCATGTTCGCCGGCCTCGCCGCGCACGACGCCGCCGCGATCCGCGCGGAGCTCCGCCCCGAAGGCGGCGCCACCGTCGCGATCGAGAAGCCCGACGGCGCCAGCACCATCCGCCACCTCGCCTGGGACGCGTTCACCGCCGGCATCAAACCCGGCCCCGAGAAGTTCGAGGAACGCTTCACCGGCCCGCCCGCGGTCGAGATCGACGGCAACATCGCGATGGTCTGGGCGCCCTACACCTTCTTCCTGGACGGCAAGGCGCACCATTGCGGCGTCGACCATTTCGACCTCGTCCGCGAGGCCAATCAATGGAAGGTCCTCAACGTCACCTGGTCGCAGCGCACGACGGGATGCGCGGCCGAATGACCTGTCCTACACGCCTTCCATTTGATACATCCATGCCGATGCGATCGCCTCGCTTGCTCTATCGCGCTCCCCAGCAACAAGATTTCGAATTTCGGGTATGGCGAAACCAACGGGGGCCTACCACCACTTTCGCAACCTTTGAAAGCTCGGGTTCGTGATAACCTCGCTCCTCATCGCCAATCGCGGCGAGATCGCCTGCCGCGTCATCCGCACCGCGCGCCGCATGGGAATCCGCACAATCGCGGTCTATTCGGACGCGGACGCGAACGCGCTCCACGTCCGCCAGGCCGACGAGGCGGTCCATATCGGCCCCTCCCCCGCGCGCGAAAGCTACCTCGACGGCGACAAGATCATCGCCGCCGCCAAGCAAGCCGGCGCCGAGGCGATCCACCCCGGCTACGGCTTCCTCTCGGAGAACGCCGACTTCGCGCAAGCGGTGATCGACGCCGGCCTCATCTGGGTCGGCCCCAGGCCCGACAGCATCCGCGCGATGGGCCTCAAGGACGCCGCCAAGAAGCGCATGCAGGACGCCGGCGTCCCGACCACCCCCGGCTATCTCGGCGGCGACCAGAACCCAGACCGCCTCGAGACCGAGGCCGACGCGATCGGCTATCCCGTGCTCATCAAGGCGGTCGCGGGCGGCGGCGGCAAGGGCATGCGCCGCGTCGATGCGGCTGAGGATTTCGCCGATGCGCTCCAATCGTGCAAGCGCGAGGCCGCCTCCTCGTTCGGCGACGACAAGGTGCTGATCGAAAAATACATCCTCTCTCCCCGCCATATCGAGGTCCAGGTGTTCGGCGACAGCCACGGCAACGTCGTCCACCTGTTCGAGCGCGACTGCTCGCTCCAGCGCCGCCACCAGAAGGTGATCGAGGAAGCCCCCGCCCCCGGCATGGACGCGGAAACGCGCGAGGCCGTTTGCGCCGCCGCCGTCCGCGCCGCGAAAGCGGTCGACTACGAAAACGCCGGCACGATCGAGTTCATCGCCGATGCGAGCGAGGGCCTGCGCGCCGACCGAATCTGGTTCATGGAAATGAACACGCGGTTGCAGGTCGAGCATCCCGTCACCGAGGAGATCACCGGGCAGGATTTGGTCGAGTGGCAGCTAAGGGTGGCGAGCGGCGAGCCGCTCCCCAAGCGACAGGACGAACTCAGCATCAACGGCTGGGCGATCGAAGCGCGGCTCTACGCGGAGGATGTAGCGGCCGGTTTTTTGCCATCGGTCGGCCCGCTCACCTATTTTGAACTCCCCCGTTCCACGCGCCGCCACGAAGTGCGGGTCGAGACTGGATACGAGCAAGGGGATGAAGTCACCCCGATGTACGATCCGATGCTGGCCAAGCTGATTGTCCACGCGGATGATCGGACCGAGGCGGCGAGAGCACTCGCGCTCGACTGCGCCAATGTGCGATGCTGGCCCGTGCGCAGCAATGCGCGTTTTCTCGTCAACGCGCTTCAGAACACCAGTTTCGTTTCAGGCGCGATCGACACTGGATTGATCGAGCGCGAAGCTGATACCTTGATACCTTCTGCCGGGCCGAGCGAGAGCGCTCTTAAATATACGGCAGTCCTTGCCTTCAATAGCGGTGTCGGTGAGGGCGCAACCGACATCTATGACCCGCGCTTGGACAGAATTGGTGGGCCGTGGTCGCAACTGATCGGCCTCAGACTCAATGCACCCGAAGCAGCGCCTGTTTTCCGTTTTACCGACGGGCACAAGGTATCGGAGGTGATATACGAGCGCGAACCTCAAATTGCCTCTCGATGGGTCGAGCGCGTGCCGGAAGGGTATTTGGTCGACGATAACGGTGCCACGTTCGTCCTCCGCGAAGCCCGACCCGGCGAGGGCACTGCAGCCGGCACCGCCGCCGATGGCGCGATCCTCTCGCCGATGCCGGGCCGCATCATCGCGGTCGAGGTCGCGGGCGGCGAGGAAGTCGCCAAGGGCCAAAAGCTGGTGACGCTCGAGGCGATGAAGATGGAGCACACGCTCACCGCCCCCTTCGACGGCACCATCGCCGAGCTCGACGCGACCGAAGGCGCGCAGGTCAGCGAAGGCACCCTGCTGGTGCGGGTGGAGAGAAAGGAAAACTAATCGCTTCCCCGGCGAAGGCCGGGGCCCAGTTGGGAAGGCTGAAATTCATTAAGCGCGACGCTCGGCAATATACGGCGCGCAACTGGACCCCGGCCTTCGCCGGGGAAGGAAAGTGGGAACGAAATGCCCGGCAAATTCTATAACGAATGGCAGATCGGCGAGATCATCGACCACCCCTTGCGCCGCACGGTCACCGAAACCGACAATCTCCTCTTCTCCACCCTCACCCACAACCCGCAGCCGCTCCACCTCGACGCCGAGGCCGCGCGCGCGAGCGAGTTCGGACAGATCCTCGTCAACGGCACCTTCACCTTCAGCCTGATGGTGGGGATCACCGTCGCGGAGACCACGATGGGCACGCTGGTGGCGAACCTCGGCTACGACAAGCTCGTCATGCCCAAGCCCGTCTTCCTCGGCGACACGCTGCACGCGGAAAGCGAAGTCGTAGAGATGCGCGAAAGCAAATCGCGCCCGAACGCCGGCCTCGTCACCTGGAAACACCGCATGCTCAACCAGCGCGACGAAGTGGTGTGCGAATGTCTGCGGACCGCGCTGTTGCGAACAACCTAAATGTGTCCCCGCGAAGGCGGGGACCCAGGCTGGGCTCCCGCCTTCGCGGAAGCCCAACAGTTAGACCATGAAACTCTCGCCACACCCGCATGCGCCCTTGGCGTTGGGGTTGGCGAACACGAAGCCCGCTGCGAAATCGTCCTCGACCCAGTCCATCGTCGAGCCGATCAGATAGAGGATCGACGCCCCATCCACGAACAGCGTCCCTCCCTCGGTGTCGATCCGCTCGTCCATCGGATTGGCCGCGGTCACATAATCGACCGAATAGGCCAGCCCCGAACAGCCGCGCCGCGGGGTCGAGAGCTTGACGCCGACCGCATCCGCCGGCGCCTTCGCCATCAGTTCGGCGATCCGAGCCTCGGCGCCGGGCGTCAGAATAAGCGCGGCGGGTCGCTTACGGGTTTTCGCATCCGTCATCGTCTTCTCCATGCCCCCAAGGCAGAGGAGCTGGGGCGGCGGTGCTTTCCCCACCCCCTCGGCGGCAGCCGCTCCAGCTCCTCATTCGCCTCGGCAGGCTCACAACATTCCCAGCTCGAGCTTGGCATCGTCGCTCATCTTCTGCGGATCCCAGGGCGGATCCCAGACAAGGTTGACGTCCGCAACCGAAACACCCGGCACCGATCCGACGCGCAGTTCGACCTCCGCGGGCATCGACTCCGCGACCGGGCAATGCGGCGTCGTCAGCGTCATCGTCACCGCCGCGTGCCCGTCCCCGGTCACCTCGACCCCGTAGATCAGCCCGAGATCGTAGATGTTCACCGGAATCTCGGGATCGTAAATGTCCTTGAGCGCCTCGACGACGGCCTCGTACAACGCCCCGCCGGGTTCGCCGCCCGACAGCGCCTGCGGCTTCTGCGCAAGGAAACCCTCGAGATAATCACGCTTGCGCTCGAACGTCTCGCGTGGCCCTTCGACGCGCGCCCTGGGCGGCGCCTCGACTGCGTCGACCTCTTCGACCGAAATTCTGCTTTCCTCGTTCACCCGAAAATCCTCGTAACGCGTTCGATACCCCTAACCAGAGCGGCCACATCGGCCGGCCCGTTATACACGCCGAAGCTCGCCCGCGCGGTCGCCGGCACGCCGAGCGCGTCCATCAGCGGCTGCGCGCAATGATGCCCCGCGCGGATCGCGACCTGCCCTTCGTCCAATATGGTGGCGACGTCGTGCGGATGAACCCCTTCGACCGCGAAGCTGACGATGCCGGCGGAGTCTTCCGGCCCGAACACGCGCACGCTGTTGAGCCCCGCCAACGCCTCCCGCGTCTCGCGCACCAAGGCGGTCTCATGCGCATGGATGCGCTCCAGCCCGATCCCCTGAACATAGTCGATCGCCGCATGCAGCCCGAGCACGCCGACGATATGCGGCGTCCCCGCCTCGAAACGCCCCGGCGGCGGTGCATAGGTGGTCTTCTCGAACGTCACCCGATCGATCATCGACCCGCCGCCTTGGTACGGCGGCATCGCGTCGAGCAATTCGGCCCGGCCCCACAGCACGCCGATTCCGGTCGGCCCATAAAGCTTGTGCCCCGAAAACACGTAGAAATCGCATCCGATCTCGGCGACGTCCACCGGCATCCGCGGCACCGCCTGGCACCCGTCGAGCAGCAGCTTCGCGCCGACTCCGTGCGCCAGCTCCGCCGCCCGCTTCGCGTCGAGCACCGATCCGAGCACGTTCGACACATGCCCCAGCGCGACGAGCTTGTGCGCCGGCGTCAGCATCCGCTCCATCGCGGCGAGATCGATCCGCCCGTCTTCGGTCAGCGGCACCACATCGATCGCCGCGCCCGCGCGCTCGGCGACCATCTGCCACGGCACGATGTTCGAATGATGCTCGAGCGTCGAGAGCAGGACGCGATCGCCCGTCTCGAGCTGCGTCCCAGCCCAGCATTGCGCGACGAGGTTGATCCCCTCGGTTGCCCCGCGCACGAACACCACCTCGTCCGGCGACAGCGCGCCGATGAAGCCGGCGACACGCTTGCGCGCCGCCTCATAGGCCAGCGTCATATCCGCCGAACGCTGATATACACCGCGGTGAACGGTCGCATAGGTCTCGCCATAGGCCCGCGTGATCGCATCGACGACGGGCCTAGGCTTCTGCGCGGTCGCAGCACTGTCGAGATAGGCCCAGCCCTCGGGTATCGCCGGGAAATCGGCGAGCACGTCGAGCGGCAATTCCTCCCCGGCATGGGGAGGGGGACCGCCGGCGAAGCCGGCGGTGGAGGGGCGGCGCGCAGCGCCGGCTGCATAACCCTCACTCACAACGCCGCCTCCAGCCACCGCTCGGCATCCGCCGCGAACACCTCGCGCACGGCTTCATCTCCGATCCGATCGACCGCGTCGGCCACGAACGCCCGCGTCAGCAGCGCCTTCGCCCGCGCCGGCGTGATGCCGCGGCTCGCAAGGTAGAAGAGCGCCCGTTGATCGAGCTCCCCCACCGTCGCCCCATGCGCGCACTTCACGTCGTCGGCGAAAATTTCGAGCTCGGGCTTGAGGTTCACCGTCGCCGTCCGGTCGAGCAGCAGCCCGCGCAGGCTCTGCTCGCCGTCGGTCTTCTGCGCCCCGCGCGCCACCTCGACGCGCGCTGCCAGGCTCGCCGCCGATTTGTCCTTGGCGACCGCGCGCCACACCTGCCGGCTCTGCCCGTCGGTGCCGACATGGCGCACCACGACCGCGCATTCCTGCCGCTGACCGCCCTGCGTCAGCAACGCGCCGCCCATCTCGGCAAACGCCGCTTCGCCGGTGAGCGTCAGCGCCCCGTCGATCCGGCAATCCATCCCGCCCGCGCCAAGGAACACCGAAATGAGGCTCGCACCCTCGCCCAATTCAGCTTCGTCATGGATCGAGATGAACCCCGAGCCCTGCACCATCCGCACCGACCGCATCAGCCGCGCCGACCGCGCAAGCTCGATCCGGGTGAGCCGGTTCGACCAGCCCTCACCGACATAGGTCTCGACCACCGAAGCGGCGCTGTCCGGCCCCAGCACGATTCGCGCGGGCAGATGATTGGCCCCGCCGGTCGCGACATGGACGATCTCGATCGGCTCCGACGCCTGCTCGGCATCGAGCGTCAGCGACCAGCCGGTGCCGATCGCCTGCCGTCCCAGCGGATGATCGGTGGCAAGATCGAGCGCCCCGATCGACACACGCCCGAGTTTGCTCGCGTCCGCATCGAGCACGCCATCGATGAACACCAGCCGGGGCCCACCCAGCCCGATAAAATGCTGCGCAGCATTTTCAGCACGCCCGTGCGGCACACGCGCCAGCTCCGGCAGCGCATCGAGTCGCGACCAGCGCCAGGCTTCCTCGCGACGGGAGGGAAGTTCGAGCACGCTCATCCAATCCTCCCCTGCAAGGGGAGGTGACGCGCGTCAGCGCGACGGAGGGGTGTCTGCGCCGCCCCAATCACGCCGCCACCTGGGCATAGCCTTCGGCCTCGAGCTGCCGCGCGAGCTCGATCCCGCCCGTGCGGACGATCCGCCCTTCGGACAGCACATGGACGAAATCGGGCGCGACGATCTCGAGCAGTCGCTCGTAATGCGTGATGAGCAGCACCGCCTTGTCCGCGCTGCGCATGATGCGGTTGATGCCCTCGCCGACGGTGCGCAGCGCATCGATGTCGAGGCCGGAATCGGTCTCGTCGAGGATCGCGAATTTGGGCGAGATGATCCCCATCTGCACCATCTCGTTGCGCTTCTTCTCCCCGCCCGAAAAGCCGACATTGACCGCGCGCTTGAGCAACTCCTGGTCCATCCCGAGCAGGTCCGCCTGCGTCCGGGCGAGCTTGAGGAACTCACCGCCCGAAAGCGGCGCCTCGCCCCGCGCCCGGCGCTGCGCATTGAGCGCCTCGCGCAGGAACTGGACATTGGAGACGCCGGGAATCTCGACCGGATACTGGAAGCCGAGGAACATCCCCGCCGCCGCGCGCTCGTGCGGCTCCATCTCCAACAGGTCCTCGCCCATGAACGAGATCGACCCGGCGGTCACCTCATAACCGGGCCGCCCGCCGAGCACATAGCCGAGCGTCGACTTTCCCGCGCCGTTCGGCCCCATGATCGCGTGCACCTCACCCGCGTTCACTTCGAGGTTGAGGCCAGTGAGGATTTCCTTGCCGTCGATTTGGGCGTGGAGGTCAGTGATTTTGAGCATAGTCATCCTATAAGCCCCTCCCCTTCAGGGGAGGGGTTGGGGTGGGGGCTCGCAGCTCGCGCCGACGCTGCGGTCAGCGCGCTCGAAATCTCGAACGCTACGCCATCAATGTTGGCCATCACGTCGAGGTTGGTCACGCGAACCGTGCGATATCCTCGCACGATGAGCAGATCGTCACGCAGCCGATCTTTCGCCTCATCATGCGTATCCCCGTCAACTTCGACGATCAGCATCGCGCGCGGGCAGAGGAAATCGACGATAAAGGGCGGGATCACCGCTTGGCGGCGAAACTTGTGGCCGGCCAATCGGGAGCCCGAAAGAATCCGCCACACGCGCCTTTCAGGTTCGGTTGGATTGCGACGCATTTCGGCGGCGTGCGCGTGCAATTCGGCCAGGCGCTCCGCGGAGAGCCCCCACCCCCGACCCCTCCCCTGCAGGGGAGGGGAGTTGGTGCGTCGATCATTGTCTCGCGGCGTGAGCATCACCCCACGCTCCCCTCCAGCGAAATCCCCAGCAGCTTCTGCGCCTCGACCGCGAACTCCATCGGCAATTGCTGCAACACCTCGCGCGCGAAGCCGTTGACGATCAGCGCCACCGCCGCCTCGCTGTCGAGCCCGCGGCTCGTCGCGTAGAACATCTGGTCGTCGCTGATCTTCGAGGTGGTCGCCTCGTGCTCGATCTGCGCGCTCGGGTTGCGCACCTCGATATACGGCACGGTGTGTGCGCCGCACTGGTCGCCGAGCAGCAGGCTGTCGCACTGGGTGAAGTTGCGGACGTTCTCCGCACCCGCATTCACGCGCACCAGCCCGCGATAGGTGTTGTCCGAACGCCCCGCGCTGATCCCCTTCGACACGATCGTCGAGCGCGTGTTCTTGCCGATGTGGATCATCTTGGTGCCGGTATCGGCCTGCTGGAAATGGTTCGTGACCGCGACCGAGTAGAACTCGCCCACCGATCCGTCGCCCGAGAGCACGCAGCTCGGATATTTCCAGGTGATGGCCGAGCCGGTCTCGACCTGCGTCCAGCTCACCTTGCTGTTCTTGCCCTGACACAGCGCGCGCTTGGTGACGAAATTGTAGATGCCGCCCTTGCCCTGCTCGTCACCGGGATACCAGTTCTGGACGGTCGAATATTTGATCTCGGCATCGTCGAGCGCGACCAGCTCGACGACGGCGGCGTGGAGCTGGTTCTCGTCGCGCATCGGCGCGGTGCAGCCTTCGAGATAGCTGACGTAGCTGCCCTTGTCGGCGACGATCAGCGTGCGTTCGAACTGCCCGGTATTTTCGGCGTTGATGCGGAAATAGGTGGAAAGCTCCATCGGGCAGCGCACGCCCTCCGGAATGTAGACGAAGGTGCCGTCGGAAAAGACCGCGCTGTTGAGCGTCGCGAAATAGTTGTCGCGCTGCGGCACGACCTTGCCGAGCCACTTCTTCACCAGCTCGGGATGCTCGCGGATCGCCTCGGAAATCGAGAGGAAGATCACCCCCGCCTCGGCCAGCTCCTTGCGGAAGGTGGTGGCGACCGACACGCTGTCGAACACCGCATCGACCGCGACTTTCCTTGCGCCCTCGACACCCGCGAGCACCTTCTGCTCCTCGATCGGAATGCCGAGCTTCTCGTACGTGCGCAGGATCTCGGGATCGATCTCGTCGAGCGAGGCGAGCTTGGGCTTCGCCTTGGGCTCGGCGTAATAATAGGCGTCCTGGAAATCGATCGGCGGGATGGTGAGCTTGGCCCAGCTCACCTCCTCCATGTCGAGCCACATCCGATACGCCTTGAGCCGCCAGTCGAGCATCCACTCGGGCTCGCCCTTCTTGGCCGAGATGAAGCGAACCGTATCCTCGCTCAGCCCCTTGGGCGCGAACTCCTGCTCGAGCTCGGTCGAAAAACCCCATTCGTACTTCTTGTTCGCGGCGGCGAGCGCCTCTGCGTTGCGGGTGGCCATCAGTTCAACACCTCTACGCTTCCCCGGCGAAGGCCGGGGCCCAGTTGGGAAGGCTTGGACAAGGAAGGACGGCGCTCAGACAATTGCTGCTCCGCAACTGGACCCCGGCCTTCGGGATCCCCGGAAAGTAGTACTTTCTGGGGTGCCCCTGCACCGGGGAGGGAAGAAAGAGTCGCGAGCGACACGCCGGCAAGTGCATCCCGCACCGCGCCATTCACGACATTCCAGTGCGGCCTCACGCGGCAATTCTCCTCGATGCAGCAATCGTGCGCGCCGTGCTCGACGCATGCGGTCATCGCGATCGGCCCCTCGACCGCCTCGATCACGTCGGCGAGGGTGATCGTCGCGGGTGGCCGCGCGAGGCGCACGCCACCACCGGTGCCGCGCAGCGTCTCGATCAGCCCGGCGGCCGAGAGTTTGCTCACCAGCTTTTGCACCGTCGGCAGCGGCACGCCGGTCTCATCGGCGAGCAGAGTTGCGTTCAATCGCCCGCGCGCGCCGCAATGGCGCGCGGCCGCGCTCAAGATGACGACCGCATAGTCTGCAAGGCTCGACAGCCGCATGAGGCTCCTAATCGGATAGATTCGTTCCGATTGGGCAGATGGGGGCGCGCGATGCCCGCGTCAACCGCGGATTTCTGCGACTCGTTCGCAGTTCAGGTGTCGCTGATGAGAGGATTGACCAAGCCGCCCAGCGCATGCCGCTGCGCGATGGTGAGCCGCGAGAGCGCCGTCGGCTCGGCCTTCATCTGGCGCGGCGTCAGCCCGGTGAACTGCTTGATTTCGCGGATCAGATGCGACTGATCGTAAAAGCCGCGCTCAAGCACGTCGTCGAGCGAGGCGTTGTCCGAAAGCAGCGCCACCGCCGCCCTGAGCGCGCGATATTTGCGCGCGAGCAGCTTGGGCGGCGCGCCGTAGAGCGCGTTGCACTTGCGCTCCACCTGGCGGCGCGAGAGCCTCGTCGCCGCCACCAGTTCCTCGATTCCCGGCGAGACGCTCCCTGCCAGCCAGGTATCGACATGGCGCACGAATGCCAGCGCCTCGCCGTCGCGCCGCTGGACGAGGTCGCGCACCAGCGCCTCGCCGATCGCCGCCATCGCCTCGACGCCGCGCGCCGCGGCCAGTGCGCGCTCGGCGCGGCGCAGCACCTCGTGGCCGAAGATGTCGTGCGCGTCGACCACGCGGTTGATCATCCCCGACGCGTCGACGCCGAGCATCGCCGCCCAGCCCGCGGGCGTGATCCCGCACCCGAAGGCGTGGATCGGGCCCTCGACCGAAACCTTCATCGCGCCCGTGGTCGGCCCGATGATATGGATGGCGGGCCCCTCCTGAATGCTGCCGTCGGGCATCCGATACAGGGCGGGGGTACCCGAAAGGCGAAACCGGAGCTGCGCATGATCGGCGCGCTCGGTGTCTTCGAACCGATCGAGGTCGGCGTGAAAGCGATAGAACAGGGTGATGAAGTCGGCGATCTCGGCCGATGGCACCGCATATTCCAGCTCGATGTCCGGCATCATCTCGCGTCCAATCTAAGATGCGGAGTTTAGGCCGATTCGGTCGCAAAGAAAAGCGGCCCGGGCGGCAAAAAGCCGTCCGGGCCGAAAAGGTGAGAACCCCCAACCGGGTGTTCTTCGGGTCGCACCTGCTTCTTGGGCCGTATCGACGCGATTGTATTGGAAAAATTCGACGCGCCCCGCGAAGACGTCCCGCTTTGACGCGGCCGTGCGCCGGTGTCATTTGGCGAGCGATGCACCTGTCCCTTTCCCGCGCCCTTTTCGCCTTCGACGCCGAGCGTGCGCATGGGCTCGCCATCGATCTGCTCGCCGGCTGGGGCGCGATCGGCGCGCCGCTCGGCCGCCGACTCGACGACGCGGTGCTCGCGACCGACATTGCCGGGCTGCGCTTCGCCAATCCGGTCGGCCTCGCCGCCGGGCTCGACAAGGACGGGCGCGCGATCGACGGGCTGTTCGGGCTCGGCTTCGGGGCGGTCGAGATCGGCACGCTCACGCCGCGCGCGCAGCCGGGCAACACCCGCCCCCGCCTTTTCCGCCTCACGGAGGACTGCGCCGTCATCAACCGGATGGGCTTCAACAACGGCGGGGTCGACGCCGCGCTCGCCCGCGTCGCAAAGGCGAAGCGCCGCGGCGTGCTCGGCATCAATGTCGGTGCCAACAAGGAATCGCGCGATCGTATCGCCGATTATCGCACCAGCGTCGCCCGCGCCGCGCCGGTCGCCGACTATGTGACGATCAACATCAGCTCGCCCAACACGCCGGGGCTGCGCGATCTCCAGCACGGACAGGCGCTCGCCGAACTGCTCGCCGCCGCCGATGGCGCGCGCGGCACGACTCCCCTCTTCCTCAAGGTCGCCCCGGATCTCGACGCGCCCGCAATCGACGCGATCGCCCGTGCCGCGATCGACCACCGGATCGATGCGCTGATCGTGTCGAACACGACGATCAGCCGTCCCGCCTTGCGGTCTCTCCGGGCGACCGAAAGCGGCGGCCTCTCGGGCGCACCGCTCGCCCCGCTCGCCCGCGCGCGCCTCGCCGATTTCCGCCGCGCGACAGGGGCCGCGCTGCCGCTGATTTCGGCCGGAGGAATCGGCGATGCCGACGAGGCCTATGCCCGCATCCGCATGGGCGCGAGCCTCGTCCAGCTCTATTCCGCGCTCGTCTACGAAGGTCCCGGCCTGCCCGCCCGCATCGCGCGCGGGATGGCCGAGCGTCTCCGCCGCGATGGCTTCACGAGCGTCGCGCAAGCGGTCGGCACGGCCGCGACGTAGCGTCTTGCCAGTGCGGCAAAGCGCGCTACGCTCCCCTAAACACGGCGTCGGCCGAGGCAGGAGAGACGATGCGGACGCTCGAGCACTTCCCCAATCTCGTGACGATGTTTTTCACCCGCGCGCGGGAGGGCGGCGACAAGCCGTTCCTCTGGCACAAGCAGGGCGGCCGATGGACTGCGACGAGCTGGGCGGAGGCCGCACGCCAGGTGGCGAGCCTCACGGCGGCGCTCAAGGCGCTCGGGCTCGAGCGCGGCGATCGGGTGATGCTCGTCTCCGAAAACCGCCCCGAATGGTGCATCAGCGACCTCGCGATCATGGCCGCGGGCTGCGTCACGGTGCCCACCTACACCACCAACACCGAGCGCGATCACACCCATATCATCGAGAATTCGGGCGCCGCGGCGGTGATCGTCTCGAACGCCAAGCTCGCCAGGGCGTTGCTTCCCGCCGTCATCCGCTCGTCGCACACGCGGCTCGTCATCGGGATGGACGATCTGCGCGCCGCCCAGTCGGGGGCATACACCTATCATGCGTGGCACAAGCTGATCGAGGAGCATTCCGCCGATCTCGAGGCGGTCGCCGCGCACGCCGACTTCACCCGCGAGGACCTCGCCTGCATTATCTACACCAGCGGCACCGGCGGCTCCCCGCGCGGGGTCATGCAGCATCACGGCGCGATCCTGCACAATGTCGAGGGCTGCACGTCGCTGATCGCGGAGGATTTCGGCTGGGACGACGAGATATTTCTCTCCTTCCTGCCGCTCTCCCACGCCTATGAGCATACCGGCGGACAGCATTTTCCGATCGGGCTCGGGGCGCAGATCTATTATGCGGAAGGGCTGGAGAAGCTCGCCTCCAACATCGAAGAGGTGCGCCCTACGATCATGGTCGTCGTGCCCCGGCTGTTCGAGGTGCTGCGCACGCGTATCGCCAAGCTGATCGAGAAGCAGGGCAGGATCCCGGCCTGGCTGCTCGACCGTGCGCAGCAGATCGGCGCTCGCGACTATGAGGGCAGATCGCGGCTGATTGACGCGCCGATGAAGCTGCTGCTCGGCCGCACGCTCAAGCCCAAGATCGCGCAGCGCTTCGGCGGGCGGATGAAGGCGATGGTCTCGGGCGGCGCCCCGCTCAATCCGGAAATCGGCATCTTCTTCCAGTCGCTCGGGCTCACCTTCCTCCAGGGCTACGGGCAGACCGAAGCGGGG
This sequence comes from uncultured Sphingomonadaceae bacterium, assembly GCA_946479505.1. The sequence continues at coordinate 46,325 of CAMLGC010000009.1, read as the reverse complement.
CCGGTCATCTCGTGCAACCGCCCGTCGGCGGGCCTCAGGATGGACACGGTCGGCCCTCCGCTCCTCAACACCGAGGTGCGCATCGCCGACGATGGCGAAATCCTCGTGCGCGGCGAGCTCGTGATGCACGGCTATTGGCGCAACGAGGCCGAGACCGCGCGCGTGCTCAAGGACGGCTGGCTTCACACCGGCGATATCGGCGAGATCGACGCCAAAGGGCGGATCAGGATCACCGATCGCAAGAAGGATCTCATCATCAACGACAAGGGCGACAATGTCGCGCCGCAGAAGGTAGAGGGGATGCTGACGCTCCAGCCCGAGATCATGCAGGCGATGATCGCGGGCGACCGCAAGCCCTATATGGTCGCGGTGCTCGTTCCCGATCCCGAATGGACCGCCGAATGGTGCGCGAAGAACGGCGATCCATGCAACTTCGCTCGGCTCGCCCAGAATCACCAATATCGCACCGCGCTCGGCGCCGCGGTCGAGCGCGTCAACAAGGACCTGTCGCAGATCGAGCGCATCCGCCGCTTCATGATTGCCGACGAGCCGTTCAGCATCGAAAACGAGCAGCTCACGCCCTCGATGAAGATCAGGCGGCACGTTCTCAAGCAGGTGTACGGCGAGCGGCTGGACGCGCTGTACGGCGGTTGAGTACGGAAGACGGCTGATCGCCACCGATCGCCGACGTTCCCCCTGTCAGCGGCGCCAAGCACAGCGGCGGTCGGCAGTCGGCCGTGGCTGCCATTGAAGGACAGCATGAGAATGCCCGATTCTCGACGTCTTCGAGTATGGCACAGCGTGTTGCGAGGGTGATCGCACCAGGGGATAGACGCCGCATGATCGTCGTTGTGGAAGGCATCAGCGCCAGCGGGAAAAGCACTTGGTGCGCGCAGCATGGCGCACGGCACACCATCGCGGAGAACGGACGGTTACAAGGTATCCCAGACCGGGTTAACGATCCTCTTGGCGCGGCGAGCTTTTGGGCAGAACGCAATGTTGGTCGTTGGCAAGCCGCTCTGACGCTAGAAAGCACGGCATCATTCGCGGTGTGCGACACCGATCCGCTCAAGCTCCATTATATTTGGTGTCTATGGCAGATCGGTCAAGCGACTGAACATGACTGGCTTCTGGAACTGGCAGCGACCCGCCAAACGGTCGCTGAAGGCCGCATCGGGTTTGCCGACCGCTATCTTGTAGGAAGTATCGACCCGCAAACGGCTCGCGAGCGGGCATTAGCGGACAACACCCGCAAACGTCGGAACTTCGAACTGCATGCACGACTACAGCCACCGTTGCTGGCGTGGTATTCGGCACTCGACGGGGTGCTACCCGGCCGTGTGCAAGTCGGCTTTCCGTTGACGATGCCTGCCGCAGTCTCTGACGGCTCACGATATGACGTGGCGGCGTTTGATCGTATGATCGAAGCTCTTCCACGGTGGTCAACGCCAGCAGCGTAGCGGATGACCGCGTCGAATATTCATGGACGGAAACCCGCTCTTCCGCTTTCCACCAAACAGCGACTTCGCTCGACATGCTCCGCCGCGGCCCCCAAAAGCGCCGCGGCAGGGCACGTCTGCACATCAGCCCCGCGCAAGATCGAAGCGATCGGCGTTCATCACCCTGGTCCAGGCGGCGACGAAGTCGTCGACGAACTTGCCGCCCGCATCGCTCGCCGCATAGACCTCGGCGATCGCCCGAAGCTGCGCGTTCGAGCCGAAGGCGAGATCGGTGCGCGTCGCGGTCCACTTCTGCTCGTCGGTCTTGCGGCAGGTGCCGGTGAAGACCTCGTCGCCCTCATCATCGACCTCCTTCCACGCCGTGCCCATGTCGAGCAGATTGACGAAGAAGTCGTTGGTAAGCGTGCCGGGGCGATCGGTGAGGACGCCGTGCTCCGAACCGCCGTGGTTTGCGCCGAGCACGCGCAGCCCCCCGACCAGCACGGTCATCTCGGGCGCGCTGAGGCCGAGGAGCTGCGCGCGATCGACGAGCAATTCCTCGGTGGGCACGCTGAAGCGGACCTGGAGGTAGTTGCGAAAGCCGTCCGCCTTGGGCTCGAGCGGCTCGAAGCTGTCGGCGTCGGTCTGCTCGGCCGAGGCGTCGCCGCGGCCCGAGGTGAACGGCACGGTCACCGCGTGGCCGGCATCCTTCGCTGCCTTCTCGACGCCGACCGACCCGCCGAGCACGATCAGGTCGGCGAGGCTGACCTCACCATCGAAGGCGGCCTGGATGCTTTTATAGACGTCGAGAACCTTGGCGAGTTCGGCAGGGTCGTTGACGTCCCAGTCCTTTTGCGGCGCGAGCCGGATGCGCGAGCCGTTGGCGCCGCCCCGTTTGTCCGAATCGCGGAAGGTCGACGCCGAAGCCCACGCCGTCCTGACCAATTGACCGACGCTGAGACCCGAGTCGGCGATCTTGCCCTTCAGCGTCGCAACGTCGGCCTCGCCGAGCGTCGGTCCGGCCGGAACGGGGTCCTGCCAGATCAGATCCTCTTGCGGAACCTCGGGCCCGAGATAGCGCGCCTTCGGGCCCATGTCGCGGTGCGTCAGCTTGAACCAGGCGCGCGCCCACGCATCCGAAAATGCGGCGTGATCGTTGCGGAAACGTTCGGCGATCTTGCGATAGTCCGGGTCCGCCTTGAACGCCATGTCGGCGGTGGTCATCATCGTCGGCACGCGGCGGTCGGGGCTGTGTGCGCCCGGTGCCAGATCCTCGGGCGCGAGGTCCTTGGGCTGCCACTGCCACGCGCCGGCGGGGCTCTTCACGAGCTCGTATTCGTAATCGAGCAGCATGTGGAAATAGCTGTCGTCCCATTTGTCGGGAGTGGGCGTCCACGAGCCTTCGAGCCCGCTGGTGATCGTATGATCGCCGACGCCGCTCTCGTGGCCACTCATCCAGCCGAGACCCTGCTGCGCAACATCGGCGCCCTCGGGCTCCGCGCCCACCAGCGAGGCGTCGCCAGCACCGTGGGTCTTGCCGAAGGTATGGCCACCTGCCGTTAGAGCTAGCGTCTCCTCGTCGTTCATCGCCATACGCGCGAAGGTTTCGCGGATGTCGCGCGCCGATCCCATCGGATCGGGCTCGCCGCCCGGCCCTTCGGGATTGACGTAGATCAGCCCCATCTGGATCGCCGCGAGCGGGTTTTCGAGCACCATCTCCTGGTCGGGGTCGATGCGGGTCTGGCCGAGCCATTCTTCCTCGGTGCCCCAATAAACGTCCTTTTCGGGCTCGAACACGTCCTCGCGCCCGCCGCCGAAGCCGAAGACCGGACCGCCCATCGATTCGATCGCGACGTTGCCCGCCATGATGAGCAGGTCGGCCCAGGAAAGCTTGCGGCCGTATTTCTGCTTGATCGGCCACAGCAGCCGGCGCGCCTTGTCGAGATTGGCGTTGTCGGGCCAGCTATTGAGCGGCGCGAAGCGCTGCCCGCCCGACGAGGAACCGCCGCGGCCGTCGCCGGTGCGATAGGTGCCCGCGCTGTGCCACGCCATGCGGATGAAGAAGGGGCCGTAATGCCCGTAATCGGCGGGCCACCACGGCTGGCTGTCGGTCATCAGCGCAGTCAGGTCGCGCTTTACGCCCTCGTAATCGAGCGATTTGAATTGCTCGGCATAATCGAACGAATCGCCCATCGGATTGCCCGAGCGGCCGTGCTGATGGAGGATGTCCAGCGAAAGCTGGTTGGGCCACCAGTCGCGATTGGTGCGCCCCAGCAGCGCCCGCAGCGCCGCAGGCTCCTTCATCGGGCAGCCCAGCGGATCGCCAGTCTTCGCGTCCATGTCCTCTCTCCTCATGCCTTGCAGGTCTTGCGCGCAGGCTAGGAGCGAGTTCGCATCGAGGAAAGCGATTAAGCTTTGTCAGCGAGATCGAGAAAATCGATCCATCGCGTGTCGGCTCCTGGGCACGTCACCCGGCGCGCTTGTCCGTCTTCATCGCCGCCGCCACCTTCTCGGGCACCACCTCCATCGTCCAATCCTTGTCCGGCCGCAGGTATGTGCGCGCCGTCGCCTGAAGATCGGCCGCGGTCACGCTTTTGAGATCGTGGATGATCGCGCGCGCGGCGGCGATGCGGCGCGGATCGGTGGTCGCGCCGCCCAATAGCTGCATCCAGAACTGGTTGCCGGTCGAGGCGCGCAGCACATATTGCGTCAGCGGCGTGACGACCCGCTGGAGCTCGTCATCGCTGATCGGATTGGCGACGAGATCGGCGGCGATCTTGCGCGCCAGAGTGAAGAAGAATTCGGTCTTCTCGGGCGGCACCTGCCCGATCGCGATCAGCCGCCCGCCGCCGCCGAGCCCGATCGGCCATTCGCTCGCGACCTGCGGGCTGTAGCTCACGCCCGCCTGCGAGCGGAGCTGCTCGATCAGCCGGTCTCCCATCACCGCCGCGAGCACTTCGAGCCGCCGCGCCTCGGCAATGTGCTCGATCCCGCCGCCAGTCGGCCAGGCGATCACCGCCGCCGCCTGGTTTTCCGGCCCCGTATGCGTGCGAACGATGGGGCTCGCGACATGATCGGGAAAGCGAATCGGCGGCGCGGCCGTCGCGGTGGCGGGGCGCGGCTTCAAGGCGCCGATGCTCTCCGCCACGTCCGCGATCGCCTCGTCGGCGGGGATGTCGCCGAACACCTGCACCTCGATCGGCCCCTGCGCGAGCAGCGGCTCCCAAAGCGCGCGGAATTTCTCGGGCGTCAGCGCCGCGATCGTCTCGGGATCGGGGGTCGTCCAGCGCGGATCGCCATCGTGGAGCAGCCCTTCGAGATCGCGCGCGATCACGCCCGCGGGCGATCCGGCGAGGCTGGGATAGCCGGCGATCATCACCGCGCGCGCGCGGGTCACGGGGTTGGGGTCCCACCCCGGTTCGGCGAGCTTGGCCGCGATCAGCGTGAGCTGGTCTTCGAGGTCGGCGGGCGAGGTCATCGCCGAAAGCGAGAACGCGTCGCCATCGATGCCAAAGTCCATCCCGATCCGCCGCCCCGCGGTGAGCGCATCGAGCTCGTCCTGGCCCAGCTTTCCGATACCGCTCGAAACGAGCGCGAGATCGGCCGCCCATGCGGGCACCTCCCGATCGGCGGGCAGCGCGTTGTAGCCGCCGCCGAAGCGCACATTGACATAGACGCGGCCGTCCTCGGCATCGTTCGGGAAGAGCATGAGCCGCACGCCGTTGGAGAAGACCACCCGCTCCATGTCGAGCCCGGCGACCGCCTGGCGACTCACCACCGTTCCCGGCGGGCCGAGCTTGGGAAGCTGGGAGAACGCGATATCGGCGAGCTGCTTGCGCTTGCCCGCGAGCCCCGACACATCCTCCTTCATCGCTGCCGCCAGCTTGGCGGCGGTATTGGGATCGGCCTCGCGCGTGGTAACGACCGCGCGTCGGGCGACTCCGTCGAAAATCTTGCGCGTCGAGGCGAGCACCGCTGCAGGCGTGAACATCTTCTTGGCGACCGCGCCGGTGAAGATCGCGTAGCTCGATTCCGCCGACGTCGTCGTCTCGCGGATGTCGAGCGCGCTCACCATCGTGTCGGCAAGGTCGGCGCCCTGCTCGGCCGCGGCGGTCAGCACGCCGTTCTTCATGATCGAATCGATCTCGGCGACCTCGCGGTCGATCTCGGCCTGCGACGGGGGATTCGCCTTCGCGTCGGCGATCACCGCGCGCACGTCGCGCACCGCCGCTTCCCAATCGTCGCCGATCGGCATGATGTTGACGAAGGTGCCGTTGACCGATCGCGACACATCGTCGAGGCTCACCTGCGCCTGGATGTAGCTGCCCCCGGCGCGCGCCCGCGTCTCGAGCCGGCGGTTGATGACGCGCGCGGCGATCATGTCGACCATGCGCTTCTGGTTGAAGATCACCGTATCCTGGTTGAAGTGCCACGGCCGCACCACCGCCATCGCCACGAGCGGCGGCAGGCTCGGCTCGACCAGCGCCCCGCCCGCGGGTTGCGACGCGTCGGGCGTGCCGAAATCGGGATCGGCGGGATCGGGGCCGACGCCCTTCCAGCCGCCGAAATTCTGGGCGATGAGCTGTCCCGCGACGGCGGGATCGATATCGCCGACGAGCACGACGACGGTGCGGCTCGGCCGATACCAGCGATCGTGAAACGCCCGCACCGCCTCCGACGTCGCCGCCTCGAGCGTCTTGATGTTGCCGATCGGCGAGCGCTCGGCGAGCGGCTGGCCGGCGAAGAAGGTCTGGCGGATCAGATCGCTGAACCTGACCTGCGCGCCCGGCTGCTCGCGCTGCTCGGCGAGCACCACCGGCCGCTCGGCATCGAGCGCCGCCGGGCTGAGATTGGGTTCGGCCATCATGCCCGCGAGCAATTCGAGGCTCTTGTCGACCGACGCCTGCGTCGCCGACGGCAGATCGAGCTGATAGACCGTCTGGGTCGGCGTCGTCTGCGCATTGGTGTCGGAGCCGAAGGTTGCGCCGAGCCGCTGCCAGATGCGCCGCGCCTCGCCGTCCGGCACGCCCTTCGATCCGCGGAACGAGAGGTGCTCGATGAAATGCGCGAATCCCCGCTCGTTTTCATTCTCGGCGAGCGAGCCCGCGTCGATCCGCACCCGGATCGCGACCTGCCCCGGCGGCACGCTGTTGCGCCGCACCGCGTAGCGCAGGCCGTTGGGCAGCGTCCCGAAATGCCAATCGGGATCGGGGGTGATGTCGCTGCCTTCGTAGAGCCAGCCGGGCTGCTGGAAGACGTCGGCAGGCGCAGCCTGCGTGCGCGGTACGGGCGCCGTCGACTGAGCATCGACGGTGGCCGGCACGACGAGGAGCAGCGACAGGAGAAGCAGGCGCAACGCGCCGGGGAAAGCGAACATCGCTGCCGTTTACTCCGAACCACCGGCCCCCGCCAAGCGGTGCGTGGCCATCATTTGGACCAAGAACACGCGTAAGGGCGCAAGCGGGAGTGGCCGAGAACGACGCCGAATCGCGGCGCGGAAACGGCGAAACGGGATGAACGAGAGAGTGAGCGTGCGCGTCGAGACCGAACCTTCGCAGCCGAGACTATGGCGCAATTCGGGCGCGACGCAGCGACCCGTCGGCCGCCGCCTGCCCGATCTCGGCACGATCTCCGCGCTTGCGGGTCGGGGCGCGCCGCTCGGCGTTGGCCCCGGCCGTCCGCGCATCGTGCGCATCGGCAAGCGGCTGCGCGGCCTGGTCGATCGGTTGATCGCCGCCTCGTCGATGATTCCCAACGGTCCCGTGCTCGACGTGCGCGCATTTCCCTGGACGGCGGCGTTGCGCGCGCACTGGCGCAACATTCGCGACGAGGCAGCGGCGGTCGCGCTCGATGATCGGGCGGCGCCCTCGCTTGCTACGATCTCGCCGGATCACCGCGCGATCGCGGCACCGGGCATGTGGCGCTCGTTCTTTCTCCGCGGCTATGGCTATCCGATCGAGGAAAATCTCGCGCGCTGCCCGAAAACCGCGGCGCTGGTCGCGCAGATTCCCAACCTCAACAGCGCCTTCTTCTCGATCCTGGCGCCGGGCGCGCACATCCCTGCGCATCGCGGCATCACCAAGGGTCTGATAACCTGCACGCTCGGGCTGATCGTCCCGCGCGACGGCGACGTGCGGATGCGGCTCGGCGACCGAGTCGTCCGCTGGGCCGAGGGCGAGACCCTCGTCTTCGACGATACCTACGATCACGAGGTGTGGAACGACACCAGCGGGACCCGCGTCGTCCTGCTCCTTCAGGTCGAACGCCCGCTGCGCCAGCCCGGCAAATGGATTGCCGACTTCTTCCTCGCCCGCGTTCGCCGCTCCGCCTTCGTCCAGGAAGCCCGCGCCAACCTGACGCGCTGGAACGCGACGCGGCAGCTCGACATCTGACGGTCACGCCGAACGCGATGCGCTCCTATTGACCGGGGAACAGCGCGCGCGGCTCGGGCTCGCCCATCATCGCTTGCCGCACCAAGGGGATCGGCGGGCCGCCATAGCTCAGGAACTGGTCGTGGAACGCCTTCCACGCCTCTCTGCCGCCCCGGCTCGCGGTCCAATCGTCGCGCAGCCGCAGGATCATCAGCTTGCCCATCGTGTAGTTGAGATAGGCCGGATCATACGTGCCCCGCGCCGCCTGCTGCCGCGCATTGCCCTCGTCCTGATAGCATTCGTCGACGAACATCGCCTTCGACTGCTCCTGCGTCATGCCCTTGGTATGGAGCCCGATCGCCGAGAGGAAGCGGCAGTCGCGCAGCAATGCGTTCGATAGCTGGCCGATATGGATTTCGGGATTGCCCGCGCCGTATCCCGCATCCCACATCATCTGCTCGGCATAATGCGCCCAGCCTTCGGCATAGGCATAGCCGACGAACAACCGCCCGAAGATCGACGGCGAGCGGTTGGCGTGCAGGAACTGGACGAAGTGGCCGGGCATCACCTCGTGGATGGTGGTGAAAAGCAGGTCCGCCTTGCCCGGAATGAAGCCCTGCTGCACCTCCTTCGACCACGAGGGATCGGGCGGCGAGATGTAATAGACCGACGGAATTCCCTTATCGAACGGCCCCGGCGGATCGATATAGGCCGAATTCTGCCGATTATACGGCGGGCTTTCCTCGACCTTGGCCTCCTCGGTGCCGGGGATGCTGACGAGATCGTGGCTGACGACGAAGTCGCGCAGCTCCGGAATCTGCTTGCGCGCGGCGACCACCGGCCCGCCTGCCGGCTTGTCCGCCTGCATCTTCTCGGTGCACGCCTGGATCGTCGCGCCGGGCGTGTATTTTGCGCAGGCCTGCTTGAGCGCCGCCTGATTCTTCTCGAGGTCCGCCCGGCCGATTGCCTCGAGCTCGTCGAGCGAAATGTTCACCCCCTCGGTCGCGCTCAGCATCTTCGAGAAAAGCTGAGGACCCAGTGCGAAATCGGTGGTGGCGCCGGGCCGCTGGCTCGCGAGCCACGTCGCCAGATCGCGCATCGCTTTCGACGCCTTGGCAGAGGCATCGGCGAACTGTTTCTGGAGCGCTGAATCGTCGACGTCCGCGAATGCCTCCCGCGCCCCGCCGGCGTAGAAATCGGCAAATCCGCCGAAGCCGGCGACGCCGTATTCGATGAAGCTTTCCGGCAGCGGCGTCTTGAGGTTCGCGCGGATGTTCTTCGCGGCCTCCGGCACCCGCTCGAACATCGCGATCACCGCCTTCATCCGCGTCGGTTTGTCGGCATAGTTGCGCGCGATATAGACGTTGGGGTCGAGCCCGCCGCCGACGTAGAAGGCGGGATTGGTATGCGGCTGGTCGGCATCCTCCAGCCAGAACAATTTTCCCTTGGCCACCTGAATCAGATAGTCGCGCTCGAAGCGCTGCTGCGGGTTGAGCGTCTCGGGCGTGAAATGCTGCGCCTTCCCGATCGCCTGGTGCAGATAGGCGATCTGCTTGGCGAGCCCCGCCTCGCTCCAGTCGGGAAGCTGTCCGTCGAACTCGTGCTTGCCCTGATAGACCGCGAACGACGGATCGAGCTGGAACCAGCCCGCAATGAAATCGTCGACGAACGGTTTCCAGTTGGGATCGCCCGGAACCTGCGCCCCGGCATCCGCGCCTGCCGCCTCGTTCCCGGTCCCGCCGGGCGAGCAGGCCGCCAGCGCCGCCACAGCAATCCCCATGAGCAACCGTGCGCGCATTGTCTTCTCCCCGATTCGGCTTCGCGTGATGCTGGCAGGTCGCGCCCGCGAGCGCCAGCGTACCATGCGGAACAGGAACGGGTCCGCCGATCCGCTCGTTCACGCCGCACCGATTCACCGGAGAACGACCATGCCCACCATCAAGACGCGGGACGGCACCGACATCTACGTCAAGGATTGGGGCAGCGGCCGTCCCATCATCCTGATCCACGGCTGGCCGCTGTCGGCCGATAGCTGGGATCCGCAGATGCTCGCGCTCGCCGACGCGGGCTTTCGCGCGATCGCATACGATCGGCGCGGCTTCGGCCGGTCGGGTCAGCCCTGGAACGGCTACGATTACGACAGCCTCGCCGACGATCTCGCAGACGTGATGAAGGAGACAGGCGCCGACCAGGATGCCACGATCGTCGGCTTCTCGATGGGCGGTGGCGAGGTCGCGCGCTACATGTCGCGCCACGGCGGCCGCGGCGTGATCGGCGCGGCGCTGGTGAGCTCGGTCGTGCCCTACATGCTCCAGACCGACGACAATCCCGACGGCGTGCCCGAAAGCATGCTCAAGGAGATCGCACAGAACCTCAAGGACGATCGCCCGACCTTCCTGCGCGGCTTTTTCAAGGATTTCTTCGGCGTCGGCTTCGTCTCGCACCCCGTCACCGACGAGCGGATCGATTGGGCCTGGCGGCTGGCGATGCAGGCTGGCCTGCGTCCGACGCTCGCCTGCGCCAAGTCGTTCGGCTTCACCGACTTCCGCCCCGATCTGCCCGCCTTCGATGTGCCGACGCTCGTCATCCACGGCACCGGCGACCAGACCGTCCCGATCGATGCGACCGGACGACAGGCGGCAAAGGGCATCTCGCAGGCTCAGCTCGTCGAATATGACGGCCAGCCCCACGGCCTCTTCGCCACCGAAGGCAACCGGCTGACCGAGGATCTGCTGACGTTCTTGGGGAGGTGAACCAGTGTTCCCGCGAAGGCGGGAATCCAGCCGGATCAGGACTCTGGGCTCCCGCATCCGCGGGAGCACATCCTTGTAGATCGGCCACGCACATTCGCAGCTTGTCCGTTAGGACCGCACCGCCCTAAAGCCCTCGCGCATGTCCGCGCCTCTCCATCCCTTACGCATCGCCAATTTTCGCGCGTATTGGCTGTCGCGCTTTTCGGGCACGATCGCGATCAGCGCGCAGGCGATCGTGATCGGCTGGCAGGTCTATGGCATCGCCCGCCAGACGCACGACATCAAGCAATCGGCGTTCCTCCTCGGCATGATCGGGCTGGTGCAGTTCGTGCCGCTGTTCCTGCTGACGCCGATCGTCGGCCTCGTCGCCGACACATTCGACCGCCGCTGGATCATCCGCGGCACCACGGCGTTGCTCACGCTCAACGCCGTCATGCTCGGGCTGCTGACCGCCGCAGGAGACCTGACGCTGCCGTTTCTCTTCCTCGCCGCGGGCTTCGTCGGCGTCGCGCGCGCGTTTTCGGGGCCGGCCTATTCGGCGCTCGCCCCCAACCTCGTCCCGCGCGAAAGCCTGCCGACCGCGATCGCGGTCAGCTCGATCGCGTGGCAGACCGGCACCATCGCCGGGCCGAGCGTCGGCGGCGTGCTGTATGCGATCCACCCCGAGCTCGCCTATGGCACCATCGCCGCGCTGCTCGCCTTCGCGCTGGCGATGATCTTCCTGATCGGCAAGGTTCCGCAGCCGCCGGTGCAGAAGCACCGCCGTCCGCTCCAGCGCATCGCCGACGGCTTTTCCTATGTCCGCGACAACCGGCTGGTGCTCGCGGCGATCACGCTCGACCTCTTCGTCGTCCTCCTCGCCGGCGCGACCGCGCTGCTCCCCGTCTATGCCCGCGACATCCTCCATGTCGGCGCGACCGGGCTCGGCGTGCTCGCCGCGGGCATGGGGATCGGTGCCGCAACGGGCTCGATCTGGTTCTCGTTCCGACCGCTGAAATCGAACGTCGGCGTCAAGATGCTGGCTGCGGTGCTGATCTTCGCCGCCGCCATCCTCACCTTCGGCCTGTCGACCTGGTTCCCGCTCAGCGTCGCCGCGTTGGTCGTCGCGGGTGGCGCCGACATGGTCTCGGTCTATGTCCGCCAGTCGCTGATCCAGCTCCACACGCCCGACGAGATGCGCGGCCGCGTCGGCGCGGTATCGCAGCTCACGATCTCGGCCTCGAACGAGCTCGGCGAGGCGGAGACCGGGCTGATGGCCTCCTTGCTCGGGCCGGTCGGCGCGGTCGTGGCCGGCGGCGTCGCAGCGATCGCGATCACGCTCGCCTGGTCGCGGCTGTTCCCGGAGCTCAGGCTTGCAAAGACCTTCGACCCGCCCGACATGGTCGATCTCGGACCTGAAAAAGGAGCGACGCAGCCATGAAGGCAAACACGATCCTCGAGACGATCGGCAACACGCCGCACATCCGCATCCAGCGGCTCTTCCCGGGCGCCGAGGTGTGGATCAAGTCCGAGCGCTCCAACCCCGGCGGGTCGATCAAGGATCGCATCGCGCTGGCGATGGTCGAGGCGGCCGAGCGCGACGGCAGCCTCAAGCCGGGCGGCACGATCATCGAGCCGACCTCGGGCAATACCGGGATCGGCCTCGCGATGGTCGCGGCGGTCAAGGGGTACAAGCTCATCCTCGTCATGCCCGAGAGCATGTCGCTCGAACGGCGCCGGCTGATGCTCGCCTACGGCGCCAAATTCGATCTCACCCCCAAGGAAGGCGGCATGAAGCGCGCGATCGAACGCGCGCTCGAGCTCGTCGAGGAGACCGACGGCGGCTGGATGCCCCAGCAGTTCGAGAACCCCGCCAATGTCGAGGTCCACGCGACCGCCACCGCCAATGAGATTCTCGACGATTTCCGGGATACGCCGATCGACATCATCATCACCGGCGTTGGAACCGGCGGGCACATCACCGGCGTCGCCGAGACGCTCAAGAAGCACTGGCCCGATCTCAAGGTCTATGCGGTCGAACCGACCCAATCGGCGGTGATCTCGGGCGGCAAGCCCGGTCCGCATTCGATTCAGGGGCTCGCCGCCGGCTTCATTCCGGCGAACCTCCACACCCAGGTGCTCGACGGCACGATCCAGGTCGAAGGCGACGATGCCAAGGAAATGGCGCTGCGCGCTGCCCGCGAGGAAGGCATTCTGGTCGGCATCAGCTCGGGTGCGACCCTCGCCGCGATCCGTCAGAAGCTGCCGAGCCTGCCCGAAGGCAGCCGCATCCTCGGCTTCAACTACGACACCGGCGAGCGCTATCTCTCGGTCCCCGATTTCCTTCCGGAGAGCTGACGGACAGAGCAGGTTCGAGCAAACCGTTTTGGCTACTTTTCGCGTATCTGAACTCCCACGCCTCCCCGGCGAAGGCCAGGGTCCAGTTGCGGGCGGCTCGATACTGGACCCCGGCCTTCGCCGGGGAGGCGGCTGAAGTGATGCGTTTCGCTTTGCCTTCAATCCGCATTAGAAGCCCGCGCCCATGATCGACGAGTCGCAGCCAACGGGTCCCGCGCCCGGCCCGACGTTCGCGCGCGCGCACCCCGTGCTCGCGGGCGTGCTGGCGCTCGTCGCCCTGCTCGCGCTCGCGCTGCCGACGGTGATCGTGCTCACCGCGCCGACGCCAGCGAAGATTGCCAAGACGCTCGCCAAGCACCAGCGCGTGGTGCCCGCGGCCGAGCTTCCGCCGGTCGAGCCCGTCGCCTATGTCGACGTGACCACGCAGGATGCGCAGTTGATAAACGCCGCGGTCCCGTTCTCTACCGAACCCAATCCGCCCGCAAAGCCGTTCCACCTCCCCAAGGGCATCACCGACGCCGAGCGCGCGCGCGCGGTGGATTGCCTCGCGGCAGCCGTGCTCTACGAGGCCGGCGACGACGCCAAGGGCGAGCAGGCGGTGGCGCAGGTCGTGCTCAACCGCGTCCGCCATCCCGCCTTCCCCAAGACGATCTGCGGCGTCGTTTTCCAGGGCGCCGAGCGCGATACCGGCTGCCAGTTCACCTTCACCTGCGACGGTGCGCTCACGCGGCGCTATTCGGATGCGGCGTGGGACCGTGCCCGCGACATCGCAAAACAGGCACTCACCGGCCATGTCGACAAGAAGGTCGGCTATTCGACGCACTACCATACCGATTGGGTGGTGCCCTATTGGAGCTCGAGCCTCGACAAGGTCGCTGCGGTCGGCAGCCATCTCTTCTTCCGCTGGGCGGGTTGGTGGGGCACCCCGCCCGCCTTCAACCGCACCGTCTCGCCCACCGAGCCCGCGATCGCCGCGCTCGCGCCGATCTCCGACGCGCACCGCGCCGCAATCGGCCTCGCCATGGGCGATCCGGGCAGCGTCGACGCCGCAAAGCTCACCGACGCGGCGCTGCCGAGTCCGCTTGCGGGCGATCCCGACAGCTTCGTGGTGACGCTCGACGAGAGCATCGCACCCGCCACCTACCCCACGCTCGCCGATCGCGCGTGCGGCAGCCGGCGATACTGCAAGTTCATGGCCTGGACCGATCCCGAAGACACCCCCGCCGCGCTCCCGCTCGGCGCGCGCCAGATCGCGGCGATGTCCTTCAGCTATCTGCGCGACAAGGCGCACGGCTACGACAAGGCGCTATGGAATTGCGGCGAGTTCGAGCGGCCCGATCCGTCGCAGTGCATGAAGCTCCAGGTGCTCGTGCCCGCACGTCCCAAAAAGGTCGAGGATATCTTCCTCCACGATCTCAGCCCCGAGCGCGCGCCGATCCCGATGGCGGGCCCGTCGCCCGATCCCGGCCCTGTCCCGCTCGCCGGCGTCCGCCGCAAGGACACGCCGACGCCGGTCAAGATCACCCCGCCCGCCATCCCGATGGTGTCTGGCGAGCGGTAATCGCCGGACGAGATCGCGAACGAACAGACGCGACCATGCTCCTCGCTCTCCCTCCCCAGCGAAGGCCGGGGTCCAGCATCGGGCCGCTCGTAACTGGACCCCGGCCTTCGCCGGGGAGGCGCTGTAGGTGTTTGCTGGGTGGCACTCGCGTTCCGGAAATGGAATGCACATCACCCCCGTGCGAACTGCTCCGGGCTGAGCGCCATCATCGCCGCGCTCCCGCCCTCGATCTCGCGGCGGAGCGCCCCGGTCCGCGGCAGCATCCGATCGGCAAAATAGCGCGCCGTCACCAGCTTCGCCTCGAGGAACGCGGTGTCCTCGCTCCCACCGGCCAGTCCCTCGTGCGCCGCCTTCGCCATGCGAAGCCACATCAGCCCGAGCGCGACCAGCCCCATCAGGTGCATGTACGGATAGGCCCCCGCGCCGGCTTCGTTCGGGTCGCGCGTCGCATTGGCGAGGAACCACATCGTCGCCGCCTGAAGCTGACCCAGCGCCTTTTCGAGCTTGCCCGCCAACTCGGCCAGCGCCTGGTCGCCCTTGGCAGCCGCGAGCTCCTCCTGCACCAGCGCGAAGAACGCCTGCACCGCGCGCCCGCCATTCTGCCCGAGCTTGCGACCGACGAGATCCATCGCCTGCACCCCGTTGGTGCCCTCGTAGAGCATCGCGATTCGCGCATCGCGGACATATTGCTCGACGCCCGTCTCGGTGATGTAGCCGTGCCCGCCGAACACCTGCTGCGCGTCGGTCGCGATCCGGTATCCCGCATCGGTCCCGAACCCCTTGATGACCGGCGTCAGCAGCCCAACCAGATCGCCCGCCGCCTGCCGCTCCTCCTCGGTCCCGGCGGCATGTTCGAGATCGACCAGCAGCGCCGTCCACAGACACAGCGCGCGCAGCCCCTCGATCATCGCTCTCGCGTCCATCAGCATCCGTCGCACGTCGGGATGGACGATGATCGGGTCGGCCTTTTCTTGCGGGTCCTTCGGGCCGGTGAGCGCCCGCCCCTGCCGCCGCTCCCTGGCGTAGGAAACCGCGTTCTGATACGCCACCTCGGCAACGCCCAGCCCCTGCAATCCCACGCCGAGCCGCGCCGCGTTCATCATGATGAACATCGCGGCGAGCCCCTTCATCTCGTCGCCGACAAGCCAGCCCTTGGCGCCGTCATAGTTCATCACGCAGGTCGAATTGGCGTGGATGCCCATCTTGTGCTCAATGGAGCCGCAGACGACCGCGTTGCGCTCGCCGAGGCTGCCGTCGTCGTTCACCAGCACCTTGGGCACGACGAACAGCGAAATCCCCTTCGAGCTGTCGGGCGCCCCCGGCGTCTTCGCCAGTACCAGGTGGATGATGTTCTCGGTCAGGTCGTGCTCGCCCGACGAGATGAAAATCTTGGTTCCCGTGATCGCGTAGCTGCCGTCCGCCTGCGGCTCGGCCTTGGTGCGGATCAGCCCCAGGTCGGTCCCGCATTGCGGCTCGGTGAGGTTCATCGTCCCCGACCAGCGCCCCGACACCATGTTGGGCACGTACATCTTTTGCTGCTCGGGCGATCCCTTGGCGAGCAACGCCGCGATCGCCCCGTGCGTCAGCCCGGGGTACATCGCGAACGCCATGTTGGCCGAGATCAGATATTCCTGAAATGCGGTCGCGACCGCATGCGGCATCGCCTGCCCGCCGAACGCCTCGGGCGCGGCAAGCGTCCCCCAGCCCGATTCGACGAACTGCGCGTAGGCCTCCTTGAACCCGGCGGGCGTCGTCACGCTGCCGTCGTCATGCCGCGTGCATCCTTCGGCGTCGCCCGTCTGGTTCAGGGGAAACAGCAGCTCGGCCACGAACCGCCCGCCCTCGTCGAGGATCGCCTCGACCATGTCGGGCGTCGCCTTGTCGAAGCCCGGCAGGTTGGCGTGGCGGTCCAACCCCACGACAGCATCGAGCACGAAGCGCGTGTCGCGCACCGGCGGGGTGTAGTGCGGCATGTCAGTCCTTCCCGGTGTCGGTCGCGCGGCCGGTTTCGAGCAGCGCGATGAAGTCGGCCAGTTCGGCGATCGAGGCATCGATGTCGCGCTTCTGCGCGTCGAGCGTCGCCACCCGCGCCCGGCATCGGGCGATCGTCACGTCGCGCTGGAGCCGGCGGCCCTCGCCGACATCGTAGAGATCGATCATCTCGCGGATTTCGCCCAGCGAGAACCCGACCCGCTTGCCTCGCAAAATCCACGCGAGCCGCGCCCGATCGCGATGCGAATAGACGCGCTGCATCCCCCGCCGCTCGGGCGCGATCAGCCCCTCGTCCTCGTAGAAGCGCAGCGCGCGCGGCGTTACGCTGAATTCGGCGGCGAGATCGGAAATCGAGAAATGCTCCCGATCGGGCCGCGGCTCGATCGGCGCATAGGCAGCGATGCTCGGCATCTGCTCGAACTAAGCGACGTTTACGTGAACGTCAAGCTGCGCCAATCACCCGCCACACAGCAGCCGGCCCCGCGTGTCGGGCATCGCGCGCGCTTCGGAAGCGGAATCGCTCAGCCGGTCGACCTCGAGCCCTGCCAACGAGGCGCGGCCGGTGCAATAGGCCGCGCAGCCGTCGGGCAGCCTGCCCGGAAACACCACCCGATCGCCTTCGAACCGTGCGTCGATCGCGCACGTCGCCTCGCCCTCGAGGCGAATGTGTAGCCGCTCGCCGTCGCGCGTCGCCGTTCCCGCCGCCGAGCAATGCTGTCCGTCGCCGTAATCGACATCGATCCCGATCCGGAAATCCTCGGCTGCGGGCAGCACACACATCTGGTCGCTGCCGCGTGCATAGAGTCCCGTCGGATCGGTGCTGTTCGGATCGGCGATCGCGCCCGTGGCAATCGCCGCCGCCTCCAGCTCGGCCCCCGCGCCCGTCGCCGCCGCTGGATCGGCACGATCCGCCCGGTCCGAACAACCGCCGAGCAGAGCCAGCCCGATCAGCGCCGCCGCCCTCATTCGATGGGCACCAGTCGATCGCCCTCGATCCGGCGAAAGAAGCAGCTCCGCGCGCCGGTATGGCAGGCGGCGCCCGCCGGCTCGACGATCAGCCACACCGCATCCTGATCGCAATCGATGCGGATGTCGACGACCCGCAGCACGTTCCCCGAGCTCTCGCCCTTCCTCCACAGCGCCTTGCGGCTGCGCGACCAGAAATGCGCCTCCCCCGTCGCGACCGTCGCCGCGAGCGCTTCGGCATCCATGTGCGCGACCATCAACACGTCGCCCGATGCGCGATCGGTGCAGACCGCGGTGATGAGGCCATAGTCGTCGAATTTGGGATCGAGCGTCAGCCCGGTATCGCGGTGGTCGGCCATGCCGCGGGATTAGCGCGGTTTGAAGACGAGGGACAGCCAGAGCGACATGGCTTAGGAAGGACGTCCTCCATTCCAAAACGCCGTCATTCCCGCGAAGGCGGGAATCCAGATTTCCTGACCTCGGGGTTCCTTCGCAGCCACGGAGCACATGCACAGCTCGGAACAAAGCGCCTCCTGTTCGCCACCTGCTACGGCGAGCCGATGGGCCGCTTCGATCGAGCGAAGTGACGTTTCGTGTCGTTTTCTTGGAACCTTCGGAAATTCGATCGGCCCCGCGCGCGCGTCAATGATCCCGGATCGCGTCGATCAGTTCCTTCTTGCTCATCTCCGACCGGCCCTCGATTCCGATTTCCTTGGCCTCGTCGTATAGATCTTCCTTGGTGCGATCCTCGAGGTCGGTCCCGCGATGATCGACCGATCCGTTCGCCTGCGCGTTGGCGATCCGCGCTGCCTTTTCCTTCGAGGCGCCTTCGTCGCGCAGCGCCTCGTAGGTGTCGTCGTCCTTGATCTGCGATCCGTGGTCCTTGGCCATCATTGCCTCCTTCGATAATCCGCGGATTCAACGGCTCAGCCCCGCGATGGTTCGCTCGATCATGACATTTTCGAGACAGAGGGCGACAAACCGCCAACGCGTCCCTATATGGCGGCCAACCAGCAACCCCCAAGGGCCGCAATGCTGACCACCAATCCGTTCGACGACGACAAGCTGCGCGAGGAGTGCGGCGTTTTCGGGGTTTCGGGCGCTGCCGATTCGGCGGCCGCGCTCGTCGCGCTCGGGCTGCACGCGTTGCAGCACCGGGGGCAGGAAGCCGCGGGGATCACCAGCTTCGACGGCGCGCATTTCCACACGCACCGCGCGATGGGCCACGTTGCCGGCAATTTCGACAAGGACGAGGTGATCCGGGCGCTTCCCGGCAACGTCGCCGTCGGCCATGTCCGCTATTCGACCACCGGCGAGACGGCGCTCAGGAACGTCCAGCCGCTCTATGCCGATCTCGCGACCGGCGGTTTCGCGATCGCGCACAACGGCAACATCTCGAACGCGATGCGGCTGCGGCGCGATCTCGTGCGCTCGGGCTCGATCTTCCAGTCGACCTCGGACACCGAGACGATCATCCACCTCGTCGCGACCTCGAGCTACCGCACGCTGCTCGACAAGTTCATCGATGCGCTCAAGCGCGTCGAGGGCGCCTACTCGCTCATCGCGATGACGCCCGAAGGCCTGATTGCCTGCCGCGATCCGCTGGGCATCCGCCCGCTGGTGATGGGCAAGCTCGGCGACGCCGTGATCTTCGCTTCCGAAACGGTCGCGCTCGATGTCGTGGGCGCCACGTTCGAGCGTGCCGTCGAGCCCGGCGAGCTGATCGTCGTCCAGGGTGGCGAAATTCGCTCGATCCGGCCGTTCGCGCCGGTCGCGCCGCGGCCGTGCATCTTCGAATACGTCTATTTCTCGCGCCCCGATTCGATCGCCGATGATCGCTCGGTCTATTCGGTGCGCAAGGCGATCGGTGCGCAGCTTGCCGACGAAAGCCCGGTCGAGGCCGATCTCGTCATTCCGGTGCCCGATTCGGGGACGCCTGCGGCGATCGGCTATGCCCAGCAGTCGGGCATTCCGTTCGAGCTCGGCATCATCCGCTCGCATTATGTCGGCCGCACCTTCATCCAGCCGGGCGACAAGGTCCGGCATTTGGGCGTGAAGCTCAAGCACAACGCCAATCGCGCGTTGATTCAGGGCAAGCGGGTGGTGCTGATCGACGATTCGATCGTGCGCGGCACGACCAGCCTCAAGATCGTCCAGATGATGCGCGAGGCGGGCGCGGCCGAGGTCCACATGCGGATCGCGAGCCCGCCGACGCGGCATTCGTGCTTCTACGGCGTCGACACGCCCGAGCGCACCAAGCTGCTCGCCGCCAGGATGGATCTCGCCGAGATGACCAAGTACATCCAGGCGGACAGCCTCGCCTTCATCTCGATCGACGGGCTCTACAAGGCGTTGGGCGATACGCATCGCGCCGACATCCGCCCGTCGCATTGCGACGCATGCTTCACCGGCGATTACCCGACGACGCTCACCGATCAGGACGACGTCGTCGACGTCGACCAGTTTGCGTTGCTCGCCGAGCGTGTGAACTAGGCACCGCAACCGTATGAACGACAAGCCTCTTTCCGGGCGCTTGGCGCTCGTCACCGGCGCCAGCCGCGGGATCGGCGCCGCCACGGCGACGGCGCTCGCCGCGAGGGGCGCGCATGTCGTGCTCACCGCGCGCACCGCGGCCGATCTCGAAGAGGTGGAGGAGGCGATCTTCGCCTCGGGCGGCAGCGCCACGATCGCTCCGTTGGACCTTGCCGAAGGCGACAGCATCGCCCGCCTCGCCACCGCGCTCGCCGATCGCTGGCAGGCGCTGGACGCGCTCGTCCTGAACGCCGCCACCCTGGGGTCGC
Organism: uncultured Sphingomonadaceae bacterium; assembly: GCA_946479505.1. The sequence continues at coordinate 26,105 of CAMLGC010000009.1, read as the reverse complement.
TGGCGGCCGTGCCCGCGTTCGATCCGCGCGAGCTGGCGCAGGTCCTCACGCTCAACGTCAGCGCGCAGGCCGCGCTGCTCGGCGCATTCGATCCGATGCTCCGCAAGTCGCAACGCGCGAGCGTCGTCGCGATCACCTCCTCGGTCGCGCGCACCCCCCGCGCCTTCTGGGGAATGTACGGCGCGTCGAAGGCCGCGTTCGAAAACCTCGTCGCCGCCTATGGCGACGAGGTCGAGAACATCAGCAAGGTGCGCACGGCGATCATCGATCCCGGTGCCACCCGCACCAGGATGCGAGAGCGCGCCTTCCCGGGCGAAGACCCGGCAACGCTCAAATCTCCCGATGTGGTCGGCCAGCGTATCGCCGATCTCGTCACGGCGGGGTTCGAGACGGGCCATTTCGAGCGCATCGACGGCTGATCGCTCCTCCAAGCTCGCATTCCCGCGAAGGCGGGAATCCAGAGTTGCGAGCGTCAACGTCTGCCGTCGCTTCCGCGGGGGCGCCGCATCCGCCAATAGTGCGCTGTATTCTGTTCTGCGGTTGTTCTTTTTGCTGTCCTACAGCCCCGCGTCCGTGCCATCTTCTCACCGCTCTTTGATTCGGTTGATCTGCACGCGCGGGCATGTCTGCCGGCCGAACCGCCGTGCTCGCCAGGCGCGGCGATGGGGATGGGGGAAGTCAGGGGGGACGTACCGCTGCTTTCGCTGCGTTCCGCGCTTTCGCACGTTCGGGCGGGGGGCACGCGCCCCGCTCAGAGCGCGTGTGGCGCCTTGTCCACCTGCCACGTCTGACTCTTGGCGAGCAGCTTTTGGAGGTCGGCGACCTTGCCCTCGCTGGCGGCGCGGTTCTGCTCGACGATTGCGCTGTCGAAGGTCGGCGCGGGGTTGTCGTAGATCACGCCGAGCGCGACCGGGAAGCCGACCGGCGGCATCTCGACGAGCATGTGCGCGAGCCCGCGATTGGTCTGATCGTGGACGATCACGCCTGCGCCTTGCCAATCGCCGTCCGCCACCTCGACCACCTCGAGCACCAGCCGCTCGGCGTCCATCGCCAGCCCCTTGGTGCCGTTGTCGAACAGCAAGGGCTTGCCGTGCTCGACCCAAAGCTGGTTCGCCGCCGCGTTGGGCTTGGCGGTGAAGGGCGCGAACACGTCGTCATTATAGACGATGCAGTTCTGGAAAATCTCCACGAACCCGGTGCCGCGATGTGCATGCGCCGCCTTGAGCACCTCGGGCAGCTTCTTGTGGACGTCGATCCCGCGCGCCACGAACCGCGCTCCCGATCCGAGCGCGAAGGCGCACGGCCGCGCCGGGCTGTCGACCGATCCGAACGGCGTCGACGGGCTGCGCGTGCCGACGCGGCTGGTCGGCGAATATTGGCCCTTGGTGAGGCCGTAGATCTCGTTGTTGAACAGCAGCACCTGGCAATCGAGGTTGCGGCGCAGCAGGTGCATCGTGTGATTGCCGCCGATCGATAGCGCGTCGCCGTCGCCGGTGATGATCCACACGTCGAGCTCGGGATTGGCGAGCTTCACCCCCGTGGCCACCGCCGGTGCGCGGCCGTGGATCGTGTGGAAGCCGTAGGTCTCCATATAATAGGGAAAGCGCGACGAGCAGCCGATGCCGGAGACGAACACCGTCTTCGCCGGATCGGCGCCGATCTCGGGCAGCGTGCGCTGCACCGCCTTGAGCACGGCATAGTCACCACATCCCGGACACCAACGAACCTCCTGGTCCGATTCCCAGTCCTTGAGCGTGGTCTTGATGGGGGTCATCTCGTTCATCGTGCGTACCTCACAACCAGCCGTCATGCTGAACTTGTTTCAGCATCCATCGCGCAACAAGCGACGACGCTGGGGGTGGAGAATTGGACCCTGAAACAAGTTCAGGGTGACGGCGGGATGGTAAGCGCGTCATGCTGCCTGCTCGATCGCTGCCTCGATCTCGGCGATGCGGAAGGGCTGGCCGGAGACCTTGTTGAGCGGCCTGGCGTCGACGAGGAACTGGTCGCGGAGCACGGTCTTGAGCTGACCGGTATTCATCTCCGGCACAAGGATATGCTCGTAACCCCTGAGCAGCGCACCCAGATTCTTCGGCATCGGCCAGATGTGGCGCAGGTGGATGTGGCTGACGTCGAGCCCCTTGCTGCGCGCCCGGCGCACCGCCTGGTGGATCGGCCCGAAGGTCGAGCCCCAGCCGACGACCGCGAGCGTGCCCGAAGCCTCGCCGAGCGCAACCTCCTGGTCGGGCACGCTGATGCCCGCCACCTTGTCGCGGCGAAGCTCGGTCATGTAGTGATGGTTGGCGGGATCGTAGTCGATGTTGCCCGTGCCGGCTTGCTTCTCGATCCCGCCAATCCGGTGGAGCAGTCCCGGCGTGCCGGGCTTGACCCATGGCCGCGCGAGCTTGGCGTCGCGGCCATAAGGCAGGAACCCGCCTTCCGGAACCTCCTCGAGGAAACTGACCGGAAATGCCTCGTAGCCGCTGATATCCGGCACTTTCCAGGGCTCGGCGGCATTGGCGATATAGCCGTCGGTGAGCAGCATCACCGGCGTCATGTACTGGGTCGCGATGCGGCAGGCCTCGATCGCGCATTCGAACGCGTCGGCGGGCGAGCGCGCGGCGATCACCGGCATCGGCGCGTCGCCGTTTCTGCCGTAAACCGCCTGGTACAGATCGGACTGCTCGGTCTTGGTCGGAAGCCCGGTCGAAGGCCCGCCGCGCTGCGAATTGACGATGACGAGCGGCAGCTCGGTCATGATCGCGAGCCCGATCGCCTCCATCTTGAGCGCGATGCCGGGGCCCGACGACGAGGTGACGCCGAGCTGGCCCGCATAGGAGGCGCCGATCGACGCGGCGACCGCGGCGATCTCGTCCTCCGCCTGGAAGGTGGTGACGCCGAACTCCTTGAGGCGCGACAGGAAATGCAAGATCGCCGAGGCGGGCGTGATCGGGTAGCCGCCGAAGAACATCGGCACGTTGGCAAGCTGCGCGCCCGCGACGAGCCCGAACGCGATCGACTCGGCGCCCGTGACGGTGCGGTAGAGGCCGGGCTCGACGGGCGCGGCGGGCACGTGCATCTGCCCCACTTGCCCGCCCAGCTCGGCGGTCTCGCCATAGGCATGCCCCGCGTTGAGCGCGGCGATGTTCGCCTCGGCAAGCTCGGGTGCCTTGGCGAACTTGGCCTTGAGCCAGTCGACGATGGGCGCGCGCTCGCGATCGAACATCCAGAGCGCCAGGCCCAGTGTCCACATGTTCTTGCAGCGCAGCGCTTCCTTGTTGCCCAGCCCGAACGGCTTCACCGCGTCGAGCGTGAGCTGCGAAATGTTGAGCTTCATCAGCGTCCATTTCGCGAGGCTGTCGTCCTCGAGCGGGTTGGCGTCGTATTTGGCCTTGGCAAGGTTGCGATCCGAAAACTCGCCCTCGTCCGCAATGATAAGCCCGCCCGGCTTCAGCGCCTCAACATTGACCTTGAGCGCCGCCGGATTCATCGCGACGAGCACGTCAGGCGCGTCGCCCGCGGTATCGATCGAGGCCGATCCGAAATTGATCTGGAACGCCGAAACGCCGAACAGCGTGCCTTGCGGCGCGCGGATTTCGGCGGGAAAATCGGGAAAGGTCGCAAGATCGTTGCCCGCGAGCGCGGTCGAGAGCGTAAACTGTCCGCCGGTCAACTGCATGCCGTCGCCGCTGTCGCCCGCGAAGCGGACGACGATCGACTCGGACGGCGGAGCGGCGGTCGCCTCTTCGGGCGTCACCTGATGGACGGCGGTGGCCATGTCACGTTCCTGCAAACAAGTGTCGCGCGCCCTCTACGCCGGGGGCTGCATTCCCCCAAAGTAGAATTTGCGGACGCGCCTGCAAACCGTTCTTTTCAATGGCAGGAGCGCGATGCCGATGCCACGGTGCTCGCCCGCCATGCCGATCGAAAGGATATGGGATGCCGCTCTACGAAATCGAAGGGGTTCGCCCCCGCCTCGGCGATCGCGTCTGGATCGCGCCCAGCGCCGACGTGATCGGCGACGCGCGGTTGGCCGAAGATGCGAACATCTGGTTCGGCGCGGTGATCCGGGCGGACAACACGCCGATCCTCGTCGGCGCGCGCACCAACATCCAGGAATCGGCGATGCTTCATTCCGATCCCGGCGCGCCGCTGACGGTCGGCGCGGATTGCACGATCGGGCATCATGCCATCCTGCATGGCTGCACGATCGGCGATCGCGTGCTCGTCGGCATGGGCGCGATCGTGCTCAATCGCGCGATCATCGGCGATGGCTGCGTGATCGGCGCAGGCGCGCTGGTCACCGAGAACAAGCGCTTCGCGCCCGACACGCTGATCGTCGGCAGCCCGGCGCGGACCGTGCGAAGCCTCGACGATGGCGCGCGCGCCATGCTCGAGGCCTCGGCCCGCCATTATGTCGAGCGTCAGCATCGGTATGCCGCGGGGTTGAAGCGGATCGACTGAAATGGGCGCGTGCTGGACAGCCGATTGGGTTTCGCTATGAAACTCACATGAGCCTGCCCGCCATCCTCAGCTCGTTGCGCCTGCCCGTCATCGGCGCGCCGCTCTTCATCATCTCGGACCCCGATCTGGTGATCGCGCAATGCAAGGCGGGGATCGTCGGCGCGTTTCCCGCGCTCAACGCTCGGCCGCAGGCGCTGCTCGACGAATGGCTTCACCGGATTACCGAGGAGCTTGCCGCCTGGAACCGCGACCATCCCGAGCGGCCCGCCGCTCCCTATGCGGTCAACCAGATCGTCCACCGCTCGAATGACAGGCTCGAGGCCGATCTCGCGACCTGCGCCAAATGGCAGGTGCCGATCGTCATCACCTCACTGGGCGCGCGCGAAGACCTCAACGATGCCGTTCATGGCTGGGGCGGGATCACGCTTCATGACGTGATCGACGATCGCTATGCGAGGAAGGCGATCGAGAAGGGCGCCGACGGCTTGATCGCGGTCGCGGCGGGCGCCGGAGGCCATGCGGGACGACTCTCGCCCTTCGCGCTTCTCCAGGAAATCCGGCAATGGTTCGATGGTCCGCTGGCGCTTTCGGGGGCGATCGCCGTCGGTGGCGCGATCCTGGCGGCGCAAGCCGCGGGCGCGGACCTCGCTTATATCGGCTCGCCGTTCATCGCCACCGACGAGGCAAATGCGGTCGAGGCGTACAAGCAGGCGATCGTCGCGGGCCGCGCGAGCGACATCGTCTATTCGGATCTCTTCACCGGCGTTCACGGCAATTATCTGCGCGCCTCGATCGAGGCCGCCGGGCTCGATCCAGACAATCTCGCACAGGGCGATGTGAAGACGATGAACTTCGGCGGCGGCAATTCGAGCAAGGCGAAGGCGTGGCGCGACATCTGGGGCTCGGGTCAGGGGATCGGCGCGGTGGACCTCATCGAATCCGTGGCGGCGCGCGTCGACCGGCTCGAGGCGGAGTATCGCGCTGCGCGGGCGCGGTTGGCGGTCTAGAACGCCGACTGTAGCCGATCGAGCATCCGCCGCGCGGGGCTCGTCGGTGCCGGAGGCTCAGCCTGCGCGATATCGATCCGCGCGACGCGCCGATACAGATCCGCGCTCGCCTCGACGAGCTGGCGTGCGGCTGCCGGCATCGCCGCGATCGCCTCTTCCTCCGAAACCGGCGCTGTTCCCAGCCGCCGCGACGGGTGCAGCGCATCGCGCGGCGGCATCTCGCCCGCGGCCACCGCCCGCTGGGTGAGGAGCCAGGCGATTACGTGCATCAACCGCGTCGTTACCTTGAGCGACTCGCACGAGAAGGCGACGCGCGCGAGCGGATCGAGCGCCTCACGCTCGCTGCGCCCGCCTTCGTCGAAATACGCGCGCGCTTCGTCGGCGAGCAGCATCGCCTCGACATAAAGCGAGTCGACCAGCCGGCGGTGAATCCGCGAATCGCCTGTCGGAGTCTGCATGGCGGCAACGGTGCCATATTCGCACGCTTCGCGACACCGTTTACACATGGCCGATGCCGTCCCGATCCGGCGCAGCTCAGGCGATGATGTCGGGGATCAGCCGGTCCTGGAGCTGGGCGATTTCGTCGCGCAACCGGAGCTTGCGTTTCTTGAGGCGGGCGAGCCGGAGCTGGTCGGCCGAGCTCGCCTCCCCCAGCGCCGCGATCGCCGTATCGAGGTCGCGATGTTCGACGCATAGCACCTGGAGCCGCTGCCGCATCTCCGCCTCGTTCATCTGCCGATCCGTCACTCGATTCCCTCGCCTTGTCGCACCCCCAGCCGCAATTGACGACTCGCATCGCCGATCATGCGTCAAATGGCACGCACCATCGAAATTCAACCATCTTCGGTGGCGACATTTCCATGCGCCGGTGGTTTACTCTTCTCCCCGCCAGCAACCAGGAGGACTGCTTCCATGCACAACACGCATCTTTCGGCTCTGGAGGCCAAGCATGCCGGGCTCGAGCGGCAGATCACGGCCGAGTCGCAGCGTCCCCTTCCGGACACGCGCGCGCTTGCCGACCTCAAGAAGCAGAAGCTGAAGCTGAAAGAGGAAATGGCCGCAATCTAGCGGAAAAACGGATGGCGGCGGTCCGCGCGTGCGGGCTTCCGCCAGGCCGGCATCATTTCAAAACCGGACCTTGCGACCGCGGCCCGTCCCCACCGGCTTTCGCGCCAGCATGGGATCGATCGGCGCGTCAAATGCGACGCCTGCGCGGCCGACCGTATTCCACGCGATCCGCCCGGCAACCCAGCCGATCCCCCTGACCTCGACCTCGACTTCGGTGCCGATCGCAAGATCGCGCGGTAGCTCGACCATCAGCCCGCCGGCCGAAAGGTTGCGGACGCGGACCTGATCCTCACGCTGATCGCCCATCCGCCGAAAGCGCGCCGACAGCAGCAGGCTGTCACGCGAATCATTGCGGTTGGCGCTGCCGTCGCTCGTCACGTCGTCTGGAAAAGTGTCGTCGGAAAGCCGGTCCATCTCACGTCCCGGGTTTGCGGTGCCGTTACAGCACCGGCATAAAGCAGTATTCGGTGTCGAACAGGTTAAGACGGGCGCTCAATCCTCGCGCGAAATCTTTTCCTGGCGCTCATGGCGTTCCTGCGCCTCGACCGTCATCGTCGCGATCGGCCGCGCCTCCAGTCGCGCAAGCGAGATCGGCTCGCCGCTGACCTCGCAATAGCCGTATTCGCCGTCTTCGATCCGGCGGATCGCGGCGTCGATTTTGGCGATCAGCTTGCGCTGGCGGTCGCGCGTCCTGAGCTCGATCGACCAGTCGGTCTCGCTCGAGGCGCGATCGGTAAGATCGGCCTCGCGCAGCGAATCGCTCTGGAGCTGCGAGATCGTGCCCTGCGCCTCGCGCAGGATCGCATCTTTCCAGGCCTGAAGCTTGCGGCGGAAATATTCCTGCTGGCGCGCATTCATGAACGGTTCGTCGGGCCGCGGTCGGTAGCCGTCCCCCCCGTCGTTCGCCGGTGGCGGAACCAGGTTCGCGATGTCGTCGACGCTCTTCAAAACGCTAGCCATCCCCACTCTCCCATTGACCGGCATTCGGGCGCTTTGCGTCTCCGACCGGTCCCCCTACCGGCGCGCCTATAACCACGCCGGACACGCTCGACAAGCGCTTGCGGACACGGGCTAAACGCACAGGCTCGCAGCGCTCGACGACACACGTTTAGCGGAAGCGAGGTTGCGGACCGATGAACCTTCGCCGAGTCGCAATCGTCACGAAATGCTCCCTTGCAACCCACAAGTAACGCCGCGGCCCACCCGCCTTTCGTTTAACATAGCGCCGGTAATCGCGGCCGACCTGTCCCGCTGCAGGACATTAATCACGCGTGGCGCTCGATCCCGCGGGATTTTCCCGGGCCGGGACGCTGATCCATGGTTAATGCGGTTGCGCTTAATTCTTTGTTTCGCACTCTTGCATATCAGGCAGCGGAGACCCGTTGCCGAAAGCCGACGCTGGCACGGTCGCCTGCCAGCAAAGAGAGAGACACGCTATGTCGGTGCGGATGGCTTTGGCGAAATTGTGCGCATGCGCCGCCGGCGGTGCGCTCGTGGGTGGTGGCGCGGTGCACATGGCCGAGCAGCAGCATCCCATCGTGCGCCCGACCGACAAGGTCGTGCGGCTTCACGAAGGTGACGCGCCGCTCGCGGCCCAGGCGAGCAAGACCAAGGCGGTGCATCGCCCGTCGAAGGTCGTGCGCAAGAGCAAGGTCGTGCATCGGCCGAGCAAGCTCGTGCGCAAGACCGAGGTGGCCGAATGCCCGCCGGCGACGGTGACGGTGATGAATCAGCCCGCGCCCATGCCGCTCCCTCCGCTTCCGCCGATGGCGAGCGGTGAATCGAGCGCGCCGATCATCGTCGGCGGCAGCGGCGGGTTCGGCGGCTTCGGCGGCGGCTTCTTCGGTGGCGGCTTCTTCGGCGGCGGCGGCTCGAGCGGAAGCATCGTCATCTCTTCCACCTCGAGCGGCGGCTCAACCTCATCCTCCACCTCTTCGTCGACATCCTCGTCGACCTCGTCCTCCACCTCTTCGTCGACATCATCGTCGTCGAGCACGAGCAGCTCGACCGGCGGCTTCGGTTCGTCGAGCAAGGGCTGGAGCACCAGCGGCGGGCATCATGGCCATCACGGCGGCCATCATGGCGGATCGAGCGGTGGCCCGACGCCGGTTCCCGGACCGCCGATGGTGTTGCTGTTCGGCGCGGCTGCGTCGGCGCTGGTCGCGCGCAAGCGGCTTGCCCGGAAAAAGGAAGCCGCGCAGGGCTGACCCCCGCGGCTTCTTGCGAACGCGTTGGCGCCGGAGCGATCAGCGGCGCCTCAAATTCCCGCCAGAACCTTCTCAATCTGATCGACGGGATGACCGGTCAGGTCCTTGTCGACCTCGCCGATCAGGCGATCGGCCACCTCCTTGTGATAATGCTTCCGCAGCTCGCCCAGCGTTTTCGGAGGCGCGACGATCACAAGCGATTCGAACTCCTGCGCCAGCGCACGCTTCTTGAGGAGGTCTGCGGTCTCGGCGGCGAAGCGGTCCTCCTCCATCTGATGATAATCGGTTTCCTGCATCGAACTGCGCGCGGCTGCAAATTGCCCGCCCTGGCCGCGGCTCACGCTGCTGCCGCTGACCGGGCTCTGCTGACTCGGGCTCGACTGCGAGCCTCCGCCCCATTCGGACGATGCTCGCCCAGCCGTGTCGGTCTTCTGTTCGGCATCGCTGGGATTGGGACGCGCTTCGGCATGCTCGACGACGAGATGCGGATATTCGCCATCGCCTTCGTTGCGGAAGAAGAGCATCTTGCGCCCGTCGGCGACCAGAATGAAGGCGTCGTGCGGAAGCTGCATGGTGGGTCTCCTCTTGTCCGTCCTCTCACGTAAACGCCGCCCGACGGCCGAGGGTTGCGCGAGGTGGCAGCCGAAGCCATAGCCGCGCGATGCACGACATTCGCCTCATCCGAGAAAATCCCGAGAGCTTCGACACAGGCCTCGCGCGCCGGGGGCTCGCGCCACGCGCCGCCGAGCTGATCGCGCTCGACGAACGACGGCGGTCGCTCATCACCGAGGTGCAGGCGGGCCAGGCACGTCGCAACGAGGCGTCGAAGGCGATCGGCGTCGCCAAGGCGCAGAAGGACGAGGCGAAAGCGCAAACGTTGATGGCCGAAGTCGGCGCGCTCAAGGAGCGCCTCCCCGCGCTCGAGGCCGAGGAGGCGCGACTCAATGATGAGCTCGCCGGCATCCTCGCGACGATTCCCAACCTGCCGCTTTCCGACGTCCCGCAAGGCGCGGACGAAAACGACAACGAGATAGTCGCGACGCACGGCACGCCGCCCGAATTCGCGTTCGAGCCTCGCGAGCATGACGAGATCGCGCCCGCGCTCGGGATGGATTTCGAGGCCGGCGTCAAGCTCGCCGGCGCCCGCTTCACCTTGCTGCGCGGCCCCGTCGCGCGGCTCTATCGCGCGCTCGGCCAGTTCATGCTCACCAGCCTCGCGCGCGATCATGGCTACGAGCAGGTCGTGCCGCCTTTGCTGGTGCGCGACGAAATAGCCTTTGGCACCGGGCAGCTTCCCAAGTTCGCCGACGACCTCTTCCGGACCACCGACGGCCGCTGGCTGATCCCGACCGCCGAGGTAAGCCTCACCAACATCGTCCGCGAGGAAATCCTGAGCGAAGAGGAGCTGCCGCTGCGCTTCGCCGCGCTGACACCGTGTTTTCGTTCCGAAGCGGGCGCGGCGGGCAAGGATACGCGCGGCTTCATCCGCCAGCACCAGTTCGACAAGGTCGAGATGGTCTCGATCACCACGCCCGAACAATCCGAGCCCGAGCACGAGCGGATGACCGCCTGCGCCGAGGATCTGCTGGCGAAGCTCGGCCTCGCCTTCCGCCGGGTGAAATTGTGCACCGGCGACATGGGCTTCTCCGCGGCGCGCACCTACGATCTCGAGGTCTGGTTGCCCGGCCAGAGCCGTTATCGCGAGATTTCGAGCTGCTCGACCTGCACCGATTTCCAGGCCCGCCGCATGAACGCGCGCTATCGCCCCGAAGGAGAAAAGGGCACGCGTTTCGTTCACACGCTCAACGGTTCCGGGCTGGCGGTCGGCCGCACGCTCGTCGCGGTGATCGAGAACTACCAGAACGAGGACGGGTCGGTAAGCATCCCGCAGGTGCTCCAGCCGTACCTCGACGGGCTCGATCGCATCGAACCGGGCCAATGAGCGCGAACCTGTCTTGTACTCCCGCGAAGGCGGCAGCCCAGCCCGACAAGGACTTTGGGTCCCGGCCTTCGCGGGGACGCATCTGAACCATGCGCATCCTGCTCACCAACGACGACGGCTACCATGCGCCCGGCCTCGCGGTGCTGGAGGAGATCGCGGCGCGTTTCTCCGACGACATCTGGATCGTCTCGCCGACCGAGGAGCAATCGGGCGCCGGCCATTCGCTCACCCTCACCCGTCCTTTGCGCATCCGCAAATTCGCCGAGAAACGCTACGCCGTCTCGGGCACGCCGACCGACGCGGTGATGATGGCGCTCGCCAAGATCATGAAGGAGTGCCCGCCCGACCTGATCCTCTCGGGCGTCAACCGCGGCGCCAATCTCGCCGAGGACGTGACCTATTCGGGCACCGTCTCCGCAGCGATGGAGGGGGCGCTCGCGGGGGTGCGATCGATCGCGCTGAGCCAGGTCTATGCGCGCGAGGGGATGGGCGACACCGTGCCGTTCGCCGCCGCGGCCGGCTGGGGCGAGAAGGTGCTGCGCTCGCTGATCGAGGCCGATCTCGCCCCGCGCACGCTCGTCAACGTCAACTTCCCGGCGCTTGCGGCGGACGTGGTGAAGGGCATCCGCGTGGTGACGCAGGGGCTGCGCGATTATGGGCGGCTGCGCATCGTCACCAACACCGATCCGCGCGGCTACGACTATCACTGGTTCGCCCTCGGCCCGACGGTCGAGACGCCGGCGCACTCGACCGACCTCGAAGCGGTCGGCGATGGCTATGTTGCGATAACGCCCTTGCATCTGGACCTGACGCACCGCGAATCGCTCGCTATGCTGGACCAGGCGTATCGGTAAACGGGGACCGCATGAGTATCGGGGGGCACGCTAGCATTCGCATCAAGGCGCCGCTGGTCGCGCTGGTGGCGCTCGGCGGCTGCATCCCCAGCGTGGCGCCGCCCAGCTACGCGCCGCCGCCCGACCGGAATGCGCGCATCCCGGGCTACCAGACGAGCACCGAGCAGGTCACCACTCCGCCTTCCCCACCGCCCGCGTGGGAATCCAATCCGGTCACGCCCAACGCGACGACCGTTTCGGCGCAGGCCTATGTGGTGCGCCCCGGCGACACGCTGCACGGCATCGCCGACCGGACCGGCGCCGGCGCCCTCGCCATCGCGCAGGCGAACGGTATTCCCGAGCCCTATGTCATCCGGGCCGGCCAGACCCTCGCCATCCCGGGCGGTCGGTATCACCAGATCGCACGCGGCCAGACGGGCATCGCGATCGCGCGCGCCTATGGCGTCGAATGGTCGCGGATCGTGAGCGCGAACGGCCTTGCCGAACCCTATCTGCTGCGCACCGGCTGGCGGCTGCTCATCCCCGGCGGCGACGTGCCCGGGCGCAGCAGCGCCGCCGAACGTGCCGCCGCGTTCACGCTCGACATCGACGATCTGGTCACCGGCAGCGAGCCCGCGCTCGCCGAAAACAAGGCGCCCGCCAAGGCGACCGCCTCGCCCACGCGAGTGCCGGCCGCGACCACCGCGGTCGCGCCGCCGGCAAAACTCGTCGGCGGCTTTTCCTGGCCGGTGCAGGGCCGCGTCGTCTCCACCTTCGGTTCGGTCGGCGACGGCAAGCGCAACGACGGCATCCAGATCGCCACGCCGATCGGCACCCCGATCGCGGCCGCAGCCGATGGCGTGGTCGCCTATGTCGGGACGGGTATCCCTGCGCTCGGCGGGCTCGTCATCCTCAAACATGGCGACGGCTGGGTGACCGTTTACGGAAACGCGAGCAAGCTGCTTGTCCGCCGCGGCCAGTCGATCGAGCGCGGGCAGCGGATCGCGCTCTCGGGCGATTCGGGATCGGTGCGCGAGCCCGGCGTTCATTTCGAGGTCCGCAAGGGCCGCGATCCGGTGAACCCGCTGGGCAAGCTGTCGGATTGACGCGCTTGTTCCCTTCCCCGGCGAAGGCCTGGATACAGCATCGAACATTGCGCGCGAATAGCGCGCCCGCGCTGCCGCTCGGAAAACTCGCCGAACCGGCCCCGGCCTTCTCCGGGTGAGCGGTATTCTGACGATGCTGCACCACCGAACGGATGGAATTTCCCGCAGCACATGCTAATCGCCGCCGCGCGATGACCGAATATCGATCCGATCTCCTCCGCCTCCTCGATGGGCGCGGCTATATCCATCAGGTGACCGACGCCACTGCGCTCGATGCGCTCGCCGCGACACAGGTGGTGCCCGGCTATATCGGTTTCGATCCGACCGCACCCTCGCTCCATGTCGGCAGCCTCGTGCAGATCATGCTGCTGCGCCGGCTTCAGCAGGCCGGGCACAAGCCAATCGTGCTGATGGGCGGCGGCACCGGCAAGATCGGCGACCCCAGCTTCAAGGACGAGGCGCGGCGGATGCTCACGTCCGAGACGATTGCCGCCAACGTCGCCTCGATCCGCCGCATCTTCGAACGCTTTCTCACCTTCGGCGAGGGTCCTTCGGACGCGATCATGCTCGACAATGCCGAGTGGCTCGACCGGCTCGAATACATTCCCTTCCTGCGTGAAGTGGGGCAGCATTTCTCGGTCAACCGGATGCTCAGCTTCGATTCGGTCAAGCTCAGGCTCGATCGCGAGCAGTCGCTGTCGTTCCTCGAATTCAACTACATGATCCTCCAGGCCTACGACTTCCGCGAGCTGTCGCAGCGCGCCGGATGCCGGCTCCAGATGGGCGGATCGGACCAGTGGGGCAACATCGTCAACGGCGTCGAGCTCGCACGGCGGATGGACGGCACCGAGGTGTTCGGCGTCACCACGCCGCTCATCACGACCGCCGACGGCGGCAAGATGGGCAAGACGATGGCGGGCGCGGTGTGGCTCAACGAGGACGTGCTGCCCGCTTATGATTACTGGCAGTTCTGGCGCAACACCGACGACCGCGACGTCGGCCGCTTCCTCAAGCTGTTCACCGATTTGCCGCTCGACGAGGTTGCGCGGCTGGAGGCGCTCGAGGGCGCCGAGATCAACCAGGCGAAGAAGGTGCTCGCCGACGCCGCGACCGCGATGTGCCGTGGTGCGGAGGCAGCCGCCGAGGCTTCGGAGACAGCGCGCAAGACCTTCGAGGAAGGCGCGGCAGGCGATGCGCTCCCCAGCCATTCGGTGCCGGACGGCGCGATCAATATCGCCGATGCGCTGGTCGCGCTCGGCCTCACCTCATCCAGGGGCGAGGCGCGGCGTCTCATCAAGGGCGGCGGCGCGCGCGTGGATGGCGAGAAGGTCGGCGACGAAGGGCTGATCGTCCAGGTGGCGGACGCCCCCGTGCGCATTTCGGCGGGCAAGAAGCACCACGGCCTGCTGACGCGCTGAACGGCGACAATCTTTCGTCAACCACCTTCGTTGCCGGACGGTTTACACCCAACCCCATAGCGTCGGTAGCGTTCACACCAACGGGAGGCGTGACGCATGGCGATCGGCGCACTGGCCTGGAAAGATAATCGCGCGGTCGATCGCGACGAGGTCCATTATCGCACGCGCGCCTTCGGACCCGATGCGAAGCCCGTCAGCATATTGATCGTCAACATCTCGGCGCTCGGTTTGATGGCCCGCTGTGAAACCGGTTACGGCGTTGGCGATCGGCTGCGCATCACTCTGCCGATCGTAGGCGTGGTCGCCGCCCAAATCCGCTGGTCGCTGGGCGGGCGGATCGGCTGCGAGCTCGACGCCCCGATCACGCTCTCCGATTATTACGAGCTGCTCGCGGTGATGGCGAAGGGCTAACCCGAGCGCAGCAGCGCCACGCCGGCGTCGCGCTCGAACAGATAAAGCGCGATCCGCGCAGCCTGGCCGCGCTCGCCCGAAAGCCCGCCGTCGCGGTCGATTAACAGGCGCGCGTCGTCGGTTGCGATCGGAAGCAGCTCGCCGAGCGCCTCGGCGCTCGCCAGCCGGAATGCCGCCTCGCCCGATTGACGCGTTCCCAGAAGCTCGCCCGCGCCGCGTAGCCGCAGATCCTCCTCGGCAATCCGAAAGCCGTCGTTTGTCTCGCGCATCAACGCCAGCCGGGCGCGGGCGGTCTCGCTCATTTGGCTACCGCGGATGAGCAGGCAGTTGGAGGCGCCGCTGCCCCGTCCCACCCGGCCGCGAAGCTGGTGGAGCTGCGCGAGGCCGAACCGATCGGCATGCTCGATCACGATCAGCGTCGCGTTGGGCACGTCGACCCCCACCTCGATCACCGTGGTCGCGACGAGCACGCCGATCCGGCCACTCGCGAACGCCTCCATCACCGCGTCCTTCTCCGGTCCCTTCATCCGCCCGTGGACCAGCCCGACCTTGTCGCCGAATCGGGTCCTGAGCGTCGCCGCCCGGTCCTCGGCCGCGGCAAGGTCGGACTTCTCGCTTTCCTCGACCAGCGGGCATACCCAATAGGCCTGCCGGCCCGCGTCGAGATGCCGCCCGAGCGCCTCGGCCACGTCGCCCAAGCGGTCCTCCGCGATCACCCGCGTTTCGATCGGCTGGCGGCCGGGCGGCATCTCGTCGAGCCGACTCTGGTCCATCTCGCCATATTGAGCGAGCGTCAGCGTGCGCGGGATCGGCGTCGCCGTCATCGCGAGCAGATGCGGCGGACGCTCGGCTTTCTGCGTGAGCAGCATCCGCTGCGCAACGCCGAAGCGATGCTGCTCGTCCACGACCACGAGGCCGAGGTCGCGATAGCCGACGCCCTGCTGGAAGATCGCGTGCGTGCCGACCAGGATGTCGATCGACCCATCGGCGAGTCCCATCAGCGTTGCCTCGCGGCTCCGCCCTTTGTCCCGCCCGGTCAGGATCGCAAGGTTGACCGGCAGCCCCGCGAGCAACCGCCGCAGCGTCTCGAAATGCTGCCGCGCGAGAATCTCGGTCGGCGCGAGGAACGCCGCCTGCGCCCCCGCCTCGACCGCGATGAGCATCGCCATTGCGGCAACCAACGTCTTGCCCGATCCGACATCGCCCTGGAGCAGCCGTAGCATCGGCTGGCTTTGCGCCAGATCGCCCTCGATTTCGGCGATCGTCCGCGCCTGCGCGTCCGTCGGCACATAGGGCAGAGAGAGCATGTCGCGCAGCCGCCCGTCCCCCGCGAGCGCCCTTCCCTTGCGCGCCCGCGACGCGGCGCGCACGAGCATCAGCGCGAGCTGGTTGGCGAACACCTCATCATAAGCGAGCCGCGCGCGCGCCGTGGCGTCGGCCGGATCGGCATGGACGCGCGCCAGCGCCTCGCGCCAATTGGGCCAGCCATGCCGCGCCTTGAGCCCCGGCTCGATCCATTCGGTAAGCTCGGGCGCACGCTCCACCGCCAGCGCCGCGAGCTGCCCCATCCGCCTGGTCGTCAACCCTTCGGAAAGCGGGTAGATCGCCTCGCGCTCCGGCTGGTCGGCGGCCTCCTCGGGCGGCAGCACGTAATCCGGATGGATGATCTGGAGTTCCTGCCCGTATTGCTCGAGCCGCCCCGATACGCGCCGCTTCTCCCCGTGCGGCAGCAGCTTCTTCACCCAGCCCGAGCTGCCGCCGAAATAGACGAGGCTGACATAATTGCCCTTCGCGTCGGTCGCATGCACCCGCGTCGGCCCGCGACCCTGGCTGATCTTGGTATCGACCGGCGTCAGCGTGATCGCGATCGTGCGACCGACGTCGGCCGCATCGAGTTCGTCGCGCGCGATCCGGTCGATGAAGCCGGTGGGCAGATGAAACGCGGCATCGACCACCCGCGAAATGCCCAGCCGGTCGAGCGGCTTGGCGAGCTGCGGCCCCACGCCTTTGAGCGCAGTGATCTCGGCGAAGAGCGGATTGAGGATTTGCGGCCGCATGACTATCTGATGCTCTACCCCGAGCCGACGCGCCTCGCCAGCGCCGCCGGCCGATTGTGTATGGGACGGATATGGACCGAGACACCCGGCTCAAGCGCTTGCGCTTTCGCGCATGGCACCGCGGCACCAAGGAGGCCGATCTGCTGATCGGCGGCTTCTTCGACGCGCATGCGCAAGGCTGGAGCGATACCGAGATCGCGACATTCGAAACGCTGCTCGAGGAACAGGATGTCGACATCATGGCCTGGGCAATCGGCACCGCACCTGTACCTGCGCGTTTCGCAGGCCCGATGATGAGAGCGCTCCAGACCGTTTCCTACGTGCCGATTGCCACATAACTCCCTCTCCCCTTCAGGGGAGAGGAAGAGCCGCGAAGCGGCGAAGGGACAGGGGCATGTCAGCCGCCGTCTTCCGTAAATGCCCCTCTCCCAACCCTCTCCCCTGAAGGGGAGAGGGCTTCAGGAACCAGAATGCCCGACCTCTCTCGCATCCTCTCCGCTACCCAACCCCTCACGCTCGCCGGCGTGCCGGCGGGGTTCGTGCCGTGGCTGCTTGCCGATCTCGCTCGCGCCGCCGACAAGCGCGCCGTCTTCATCGCCGCCGACGAGGCCGAGATGCGCGCAGTCGTGGCGGCCGCCGCATGGTTCGCGCCCGAGCTCGAGGTCTTCTCCTATCCCGCGTGGGATTGCCTTCCCTACGACCGCGCCTCGCCGACACTCCACGTCATGGCCGAACGGATCGCCGCGCTCCACCGGCTCCAGCAGCCCACCCGGGGACCGCAGCTATTCGTCACCACCGCAAACGCCGTCGGCCAGCGCACGCTCACGCCGTTCCGCATCCGCCAGCTCGTGGCGAAGCTCGCGCCGGGCGAGCGGATCGGCCGCGATCGCGTCGCCGCGCTGCTCCAGGCGAACGGCTATGTCCGCGTCGAGACGGTCGCCGATGCCGGCGAGTTCGCGGTGCGCGGCGGGCTCGTCGATCTGTTCCCGAGCGGAGAGGAACAGGCGCTCCGGCTTGATTTCTTCGGCGACGAGATCGAAAGCGTGCGCACCTTCGATCCCGCGGATCAGCGCACCACCGGCCGCGTCGACGGCTTCACCCTTCTCCCCGCATCCGAGGCGCTGCTCGACGACGATAGCGTCAAGCGCTTCCGCAGCCGCTATCGCGAGCGCTTTGGTGCGACCGCCACGGGCGATCCGCTCTATCAGGCGATCTCCGAAGGCCGCCGCCTCCAGGGCATGGAGCATTGGCTGCCGCTGTTCGAGGACAAAATGGCGACCTTGTTCGACCATCTCGACACGGGCACGGTCGTCGTCCGCGACATCGGCGTGCCCGCGGCGACCGAGGCGCGACTGGAGGCGATCGCCGATTACTACGCCAATCGCGAGCGCGCCCAATCGAGCAATCCCGGCAGCTATCGACCGCTTCCCGTCGACGCGCTCTACCTCACCGCCGAAGAGATGGCCGAACACATCATCGCGGCGCCGGCACATCTCGCGACGCCCTTCCACGAGCCCGAAAGCGCGACCGTGCTCGACTTCGGCGTCGACGGCGCCCGCGACTTCACGCCCGAGCGCGCGAGCGGCGCGAATATCTACGACGCCGTCGTCAAGCACATCGACAAACTACGGAAAAGTAGCACGAAAACAATTCTAGCGAGCTATTCGATCGGGGCACGCGAACGGCTGGCGGGGCTGCTCGGCGATCATGGGCTCAAGCATGCGCGGCAGACGGAAACCTGGCAGGAAGCGCTGGGCAAGGCCGACACGCACGTCGCTCTCATCGTCCTTCCGCTCGATCACGGCTTCACCACCCCCGACGTCGCCCTCCTCACCGAGCAGGACATGCTCGGCGACCGCCTCGTACGCCGCGCCAAACGTCGCAAATCGGCCGATGCCTTCCTGGCCGAACTCGCGACACTCTCGCCGGGGGATCTCGTCGTCCATGTCGATCACGGCATCGGCCGCTACGACGGGCTGACCTCTATTCCCGTCGGCGCAAGCCCGCACGATTGCGTCGCGCTCGAATATGCCGGCGGCGACAAGCTCTACGTCCCGGTCGAGAATCTCGAAGTGCTCAGCCGCTACGGCTCGAGCGAAGAAGGCGCGAGCCTCGACCGGCTCGGCGGTGAGGCATGGCAGCGGCGCAAGAGCCGCATGAAGGAACGCATCCGCGAGATTGCGGGCGAGCTGATCGCGATCGCCGCCGAGCGCGCGCTACGCCCCGGCGAGACCGCCGAACCCGACGCACAAGGCTACGCCACCTTCGTCGACCGTTTTCCCTTCGCCGAAACCGACGACCAGGACCGTGCGATCGACGATGTGCTCGGCGATCTCGGCGCGGGCAGGCCGATGGACCGGCTGATCGTCGGCGATGTCGGCTTCGGCAAAACCGAGGTCGCGCTGCGTGCCGCCTTCGTCGCTGCAATGGCAGGGATGCAGGTTGCGGTCGTCTGCCCCACGACCTTGCTCGCGCGCCAGCATTATCAGAACTTTGTGAGCCGTTTTGAAGGTTTCCCGTTAAAAATCGGCCGCCTTTCGCGGCTGGTGTCGGCGAGCGAGGCGAAGGTAACGCGCGACGGGCTCGCCGACGGTACAATGGATATTGTCGTCGGCACGCACGCGGTGCTCGCCAAGTCGGTCGAGTTCAAGCGACTCGGCCTGGTCGTGGTCGACGAGGAGCAGCGCTTCGGCGTCACCCACAAGGAGCGCCTCAAGGCGCTCAAGAACGACGTCCATGTCCTTACGCTCACCGCGACCCCCATCCCGCGCACGCTCCAGATGGCGATGTCAGGCCTGCGCGAACTATCGGTGATCCAGACCCCGCCGGTCGATCGCCTCGCGGTGCGCACCTACGTCATGCCGTGGGATCCGGTGGTGATCCGCGAGGCCCTGCTGCGCGAGCATTATCGCGGCGGGCAGAGCTTCATCGTCACCCCGCGCGTCGCCGACCTGCCCGATATCGAGGAATTCCTGCGCGAACAGGTGCCCGAGGTCCGCTACGTCGTCGCGCACGGCCAGATGGCGCCAAGCCAGGTCGAGGAGCGCATGTCCGCCTTTTACGACAAACGGTACGAGGTGCTCGTCTCGACCACCATCGTCGAAAGCGGGCTCGACATTCCCAGCGCCAACACGATGATCATCAACCGCGCGGACCGCTTCGGCATGGCGCAGCTCTATCAGCTTCGCGGCCGCGTCGGCCGTGCCAAGACGCGCGCCTACGCCTATCTCACCACCGCACCCGAGCGGGTGATGACCGAGGCGGCCGAGAAGCGCCTCAAGGTGCTGTCCGATCTCGACAGCCTGGGCGCGGGGTTCCAGCTCGCGAGCCACGATCTCGACATCCGCGGCGCGGGCAATCTGCTGGGCGACGAGCAATCGGGGCACATCAAGGAGGTCGGCTACGAACTCTATCAGTCGATGCTCGAAGAGGCGATCCTCGAGGCCAAGGCGGGCGGCAGGCTCGAACGGCCTCGCGATTTCTCGCCGCAGATCACCGTCGATGCGCCGATCCTCATCCCAGAGGAGTACGTGCCCGATCTCGACCTCCGAATGGGGCTCTATCGCCGCCTCAACGAGGTCGAGGACAAACGCGGGCTGGAGGCGTTCGCGGCCGAGCTCATCGACCGGTTCGGCAAGCTTCCCGACCCGACCGAGAATTTGATCCGGCTGATCGAGATCAAACTCAATGCCAAGAAGGCGTGCATCGCCAAGATCGAACTCGGCGCGCGCGGCGCGCTCGTCTCGTTCCACGACGACAAGCCGCCCAATATCGAGGGCCTGCTCGCCTATGTCGCGCGGCTTGACGGCGTCGCCAAGCTGCGCCCCGATAGCAAGCTCGTCATCACCCGCGCGTGGAACGATCCTAAGAGCCGGTTGAACGGGGCGCTCCAGCTCTCGAAGGGACTCGCCAAGGCGATCGGATGAGCCGCCACGGGTCGGCATCATTGTTCGGCAGGAAGATGTGATTAATAATCGCCCGATCATCGACGGAGACGATCACTGACCACCTACCTGCCCACCCTCAAGCAGCTCCAATATCTCGTGGCGCTGCGCGATCACGGCCATTTCGGCCGCGCGGCGGAGGCCTGCTTCGTCACGCAATCGACGCTGTCTGCGGGCATTCGCGAACTCGAGACGCTGATCGGCATCACCCTCGTCGAACGTACCCGCCGCGTCGTCCGCTTCACCCCGCTCGGCGACCGGATTGCGGACAAGGCGCGCCGCGTGATCCGCGAAGCGGAAGAGCTGGGCGATCTCGCCCGCGCCGCCGGCCGGCCGTTGTCGGGCGAAATGCGGATGAGCGTGATCCCGACGATCGCGCCGTTCATGCTGCCGCGCATCCTGCCGCGGCTCCGCCGCGACTATCCCGATCTCAAGCTGTTCCTCCGCGAGGAGCCCAGCGCAGCCGCATGCGAGGGGCTCAACAACGGCCGCACCGATTGCGTGCTCCTTGCGCTTCCCTATGCCTGCGGCGAGGTCGCCTCGCGGCCTTTGTTCGACGATCGGCTGTTCGTTGCCTTTCCGGAAGGTGAGAGCTCGCCCCCGCCGACGATCGGCGCCGACGAAATCGACGAGCGCCGGCTGCTGCTGCTTGAGGACGGCCATTGCCTCAAGGACCACGCGCTCGCGGCGTGCAACCGGCCCGAGCTGCGCGCCGAGGCGACGATGCTCGGCACCTCGCTCCACACGATCGTCCAGATGGTCGACAACGGGCTTGGCGTCACGATGCTGCCCGAAATGGCGATCGACGCAGGCATTCTCGATCACACGCGCGTCACCGCCCGCCCGCTCGCCGCCGAACACCCCGCGCGCACGATCGCTCTCGTCTGGCGTCGCGCTTCCCCACGCGAAAAGGATTTTCACCTCCTCGCAGACGTCCTCGCGCAGGCACGCTGACCTACCGGCTTGCGGGGGTTGCGGAGAAGCCGCCACGCCTCCACTGAGAATAGCAATGTTCCGGCCGCCTCTCTTCGTCGCCATCGCTCTCGCGCTCGCGCTCGCAGGCTGCGCGTCCGCGCCGCTGCCCCAGCACCCCGCCCCGTCGCCGAACCCCAGCGTCGACGGTGTCGCGATGGTCGAGACGTGGACGGCGGTGGATAACGTGCGCGCCGCGCCGCCGCTCGCCACCTTCGCGCGAGCGATCCACGCCGCCGGGCTCGACGAGGCGCTCGCTGCGCCTGGCCCCTTCACCGTTTTCGCGCCGACCGACGAAGCCTTCGCCCGACTCGCGCCCGGAAACCTCGACGCGCTGCTTCTGCCCGAAAACAGGGCGGCGCTTGCCAAGCTCGTCGATTACCATGTCGTCCCCGGCCGGCTGACGATGGCGGATCTGAAGGCTCGGATCGCCGCCGGCAACGGCACCGCGACGCTCACCACGCTCGAAGGCGAACCGCTCACCGCCACGCTCATCGACGACATCGTCGCGCTCGCCGATATCCATGGCAACAAGAGCTATGTCGAAACCGGCGACATCCGCGACGCAAACGGCATGATGCACGTCGTCAACGGCATTTTGATCCCGACGATCGACTAGCGCGCGGGATGCTGGTGCCCCCGAGAGGATTCGAACCTCCGGCCTGCGGTTTAGGAAACCGTCGCTCTATCCTGCTGAGCTACGGGGGCGCCGGGCGTGTCTGGTAGCCACGGGGGCAGGCGCGGTCAATTGCGTGCGATCGGGGGCACCACCGGAAGCGGAAGCGGCGCGACCGGCACGCCCTCGTCCAGCAGCGCCTTGGCTTCGTCGGGAGTCACCTGGCCGTGAATCGTCGCATGCGCCTCGTCGCCCTCGTGCATCGCCCGTGCGCGTCTGGCGAAGGAAGGGCCCACCCATTCCGACCGTTCGAGCGCCTTGCCCTGTGCCTCGGCGAGTGCCGCGAGCGCGGCCTTCACCTTGGCGGGCGGTGCATGGGAATCGCAGCGATTGCCCTTCGACCCGACGTTGGGCGCCATCACCGCCTTGCCGACCGCCGCGTCGCCGCAGATCGGGCAGGAAAGCAGGCCGCGCTTGCGCTGGTCGTCATAATCGGCCGACGAGCCGAACCACGCCTCGAAGACATGCCCGCCGCCGCAGCGAAGATCGTAAACGATCATGCCCGCCGCACCTCGGGAATGACGCGGCGGTGCCCGATGACAGGAATGCGCGCGCGCGCCGCATCGAGCACGGCCGGATCGATCTCGGCGAATCCGAGCCCCGTCTCCTCGCCCATGTCGAGCAACACCTCGCCCCAGGGGTCGACCACCAGCGAATGGCCGTAGGTTTTGCGCCCGTCCTCGTGCGTCCCGGTCTGCGCCGCTGCAACGACGAAGGCCGCCGATTCGATCGCGCGAGCCCGCAGCAGCACGTTCCAGTGCGCCGCGCCCGTCGGGCGCGTGAAGGCGGCGGGCACGCTCAGCACGGTCGCGCCCGCCGCGCTCAATGCCTGATAGAGCGCGGGAAAGCGCAGGTCGTAGCAGATCGACAGGCCGAGCGTCCCGACGGGGGTCTCCGCCGCCACCGCCTCGTTCCCGCCCACGAACGCCCCTGATTCGCGCCAGCTTTCGCCGGTCGGCAGGTCGACGTCGAACAGATGGAGCTTGTCGTAGCGCGCACGAATCGTGCCCGCATCGTCGATCACGAATCCGCGATTGGCGAGCCTGCCGTCGGGGCGCCGCAGCGCGAGCGAGCCGAGATGCACCCACAGCCGATGCGCTGCCGCCGCCGCGCGCACTGCCGCAAGCACCGGGTCGTCACTCTCGCTGACGATGTGCGCTGCGGCGCGTTCGCGATTCCGATCGAGCAGGCCCGACATTTCCGGCGTGAACAGCATCGCGGCCTTCGCCTCAGCCGCTCCTGCAACCGCGTCGACGAGTGTCTCGGCATTGGCGGCGGGATCGATTCCGCTCGTCATCTGGAGCAGCGCAAGCTTCATCGGCCGAGCAGCGCGTCGAGCCTCCCCGCGCGCTCGGCCTCGGCGAGATCGTCCGATCCGCCGACATGCGTGCCGTCGATGAAGATCTGCGGCACCGTCGTGCGGCCGTGTGCGCGCTCGATCATCTCGGCTCGCTTCGGTCCCCCCATCGTGACGTCGTATTCCTGATACGCCGCGCCCTTGCTGTCGAGCAGCCGCTTGGCGCGGAAGCAATAGCCGCAAAATGCCTTGGTGTAGATTTCGATCGTCGCCATATTGCTTGAGGTGTGGCCGGGCGGCACGCTTGTCAATCGTGCGCTTCGCCCGAAAGCACGCGCGCCCAGCACAGCACCGAAACCCGCGCGGCGCCCGCTTTGCGCAGCACGCGCGTACACGCGTCGGCGGTCGCGCCGCTCGTATGGATGTCGTCGATCAGCACCACGCTCTTGCCGCGCACCGCCGCCTTGCCGCGCTCCGTAACGCGAAACGCCCCCGCGACCGCCTTGGCCCGTTCACGCGGGCCGAGGCCGCGCAGCACCGGGGTGGCGCGCGTTCGCTCGAGCAGCATCGCGTCGGCTGGCACCCCAACTGCCCGCGAAATCGCCGCCCCGATCAGCGCCGCCTGGTTGAACCCGCGCGACCACAGCCGCCCGCGATGAAGCGGCACCGGCACCAGCAGCTCGGCGCCCTCGGGCAGCAGCCGCGCCATCGGCCGCGCGACGGTTTGGGCAAAAGCGGTGCGGCCGCCATATTTGAGCCGCAGGGCAACGCGCCGCGCGATCTCGCCATAGGCAACCGCCGCGCGCGCGCCATCGTGGAGCGGCGGCCGCTCGAGGCAGGCGCCGCAGCGCGCATCGGCCCCGCGATCGAGGTCGAACGGCTCGCCGCACGACGCGCACCACGGCGGCCCGAGGAAACGCAACGCGCTCCAGCAGGCGCTGCACAGGCGATGATCGGCGTCGGCCACCACGCCGCACCCGGGGCAGCGCGGCGGAAGCGCCCACCGCGCGATCAGCCCCGTTGCCGCCGCTATTCCCCGCATATCCTCTTGTCGCCAAACCACGCACCCGGCACAAGCGCCGCCGTGGACAATCCCGACATCTTCGATCGCCGCCGCCGCCGCCGCCACCGCGACCGCGCCGCGGCGGATTTCGACCGGCACGATTTCCTGCGTGCCGAGATGCTCGATGGCATTGTCGAGCGCCTCGGGTCGGTGAAGCGGCGCTTCGGCGACGTGCTCGATCTCGGCTGTTTCGACGGCAGCTTCACGCTGCCCTATCCCGCGCGAATCGCACGGATCGATGCCGGCCGTGTCTTCGCCCGCGCCGCGGGTGGCGTCCAGGCGGATGAGGACCGCCCGCCGATCGCCGATGCGAGCGTCGATCTCGTCGTCTCAGCCGGCGTCCTCGACAGCGTCAACGACGTGCCCGGCGCGCTCGTGCTCGCCCGGCGCGCCTTGCGCCCCGATGGGCTGTTCCTCGGCGCATTCCTCGGCGGCGACAGCCTGGCGACGCTGCGGTCGGTGCTGCTCGAGGCGGAGGCCGATCGCCCGGCGGCGCGCACGCATCCGCGGATCGATGTCCGGGCGGCGGGCGACCTGATGGTCCGGGCCGGTTTTGCCCTGCCCGTTGCCGATGTCGAGACGCTGACCGTCCGCTATCGCGACCTGTTCGGGCTGTTGCGCGATCTGCGCGGGATGGCGGCGACCAGCCTGCTTGCCGATCCGCCGCCGCTACGCCGCCAGGCGCTTGCCCGCGCCGCCGAGCTTTTTGCCGCGCGCGCCGACGCCGACGGCCGCACCGCCGAGCGCTTCGACATCGTCACCGTGACCGGCTGGGCACCCGCCCCTTCTCAGCCGCAGCCCGCCCGGCGCGGCAGCGGCACCGCGTCGCTCGCGGACGCGCTCAGGCCGCGCTGAGCCAGCGCGCGAGCTGGTCGATCAGGGGAAGATCGGCCGGCGGCATCGCGAGCCGGCTCAGGTCGGCAAGCTCGCACCAGCGCAACGCCGCCGCGTCGAGCGCCCGGGGCTCGCCCGCCCATGTGCGGCAGCCGAAAAGCAGAAGCACGAGCGCGCGCTCGCCATGCGCCGTTGCCGAGAAGCCCACGTGCGTAAGCGCATCTTCGGCCACGGCAATGCCCAGCTCTTCGTCGAGCTCGCGCGCCAGCGCGGCA
Organism: uncultured Sphingomonadaceae bacterium; assembly: GCA_946479505.1. The sequence goes on along the minus strand of CAMLGC010000009.1, from coordinate 531 downwards.
CGGGGATGCTCCCCCGCTTCCACCTTGCCGCCCGGAAACTCCCACAGCCCCGCCATCGCCCGATCCTGCGCCCGCTGCTGAACGAGCACGCGCTGCGACGAATCGATCAGCGCCGCGGCCACCACGAGCATTGCGTCGCCGCCGATCGGCAGGGCTTTATCCATTGGTTAACCCTCTCTCGCTAGGCACGATACGACGTCGTTGAACACGGGATCGCGATGCTGGACCTCGCTCGCAAGCTGTATCGCAACCTCAAGGGCGGCGCCGCCGTCGAGTATGGCTTCCTGTGCGCACTGATCGTGCTCGCAATGATCGCCGCCTTCACCCAGCTCGCGGGCGTCACGACGAACATGTGGGACGCCGTCGGCAACAAGGTCGATTCGGCTGGCAGTTGACGCGCACCGCCTCCGAATCTCACGTTTAGAAATTCTCAACTTCCTGTCCGTAATCCCTTGTCTGCTGGTCCGGGTCTCTCCGGTTCAGCCGGGTGACTGAACGTTTTGGAACCATTGGAGATCGGATCATGAAGAC
>CAMLGC010000008.1 GCA_946479505.1 uncultured Sphingomonadaceae bacterium | reverse complement strand
TCTGATATTCGTCCACCACGCGGCGGAAGCGCAGCGTCGCCGCGAGCCATTCGCCGCGATTTTCGTAGAAGCGGCCGATCTCCATCTCCTTGCCCGCAAGGTGATCGCGCACGAGATCGATCTTGAGCCGGGCATCGGCGGCATAGCTCGAGGCCGGATAGCGCCGGGTGAGCTCGCCCAACGCATCGAGCGCCTGTTGAGTGATCTTCTGGTCGCGCGTCACGTCGGAGATCTGCTCGTAATAATCGAGCGCGATCAGATAATAGGCATAGGGTGCATCGGCGCTGCCGGGATGGACCGAGATGAACCGCTGCGCCGCCTGGAGCGAGTTGGTGTAATCTCGGTCGAGATAATAGCTGAACGCGCTCATCAACTGCGCACGGCGCGCCCAGATCGAATACGGGTGCTGGCGCTCGACCTCGGCGAAGAGCTGCGCGGCCTCCTTGTAGTCGCCGCGATCGAGCCGTGCCTTGGCGGCCGTGTAGAGCGTGCCCACGTCGCGCGCGACATAGGGGATGTCCGCCTTGGTCTTGTTGCGCGCGCAGCCGGCGATGGGGAGCGCGAGCGCGGCGATCAGCGCGAGCGAGAGCGGGCGGGCGAGCGCCCGGCGATACGGGGGGATACGCATGGCTGCGGTTCTTAGCCGAGCCGGGCGGGCGCGAACAACGCTTTTTCGTCTGGCCGCATCCTGGAGCGCGATCGGCCGCGGACCTGCTGGTGGACCCGGCTCGTTGAGACTATCGCGACGATCGGTCGCCAATTCGAGGAGTCGATGATGCCCGCTACCCTGCTCGCCACCCGCCGTGTCGAGAAACCCTGGGGCCGGCATCGCCTCTGGCCCGGCTTTGCGGATCCCGACGCCCACGGCGCGCCGATCGGCGAGATATGGTTCCAGATGCCGGGAGACGCCAATCCCGACCTGCTCGTCAAATATCTCTTCACGAGCGAGAAATTGTCGGTCCAGGTCCATCCGGACGACGAAGCGGCACGCCAGGCGGGCTATCCCCGCGGCAAGGACGAGGCATGGCTGATCCTCGCCGCCGAGCCCGAGTCGACGATCGCGCTCGGCCCCAAGCGTCCGGTCGGGCGCGACGAGCTGCGCGAGGCCGCGCTCGACGGGTCGATCGAAGGCCTGCTCGACTGGAAGCCCGTCCAACCGGGCGACTTTTTCTATTCGCCCGCGGGTACCGTGCATGCGATCGGCGCCGGAATCACGCTGATCGAGATTCAGCAGAATGTCGATCTCACCTATCGGCTGTACGATTACGGCCGTCCGCGCGAGCTGCACCTCGATGCGGGAATTGCGGTGAGCGAGGGCACGCCGTTCATCGCAAAACCGGCGCCCGGACGGGTCGCGCCCGACCGCACGATCCTTGCCGAAGGGCCCAAATTCGTGCTCGAACGCTGGCCCGCGGGACACCGCAAGGTCCGCCTTTCCGACGGCGTCAGCGGATGGCTCGTGCCCGTAGCGGGCGGCGGCGTCGCCGACGGAGTCGCCTGGAGCGCGGGCGAATGCGCAACGCTCACCGGGAATGTCGAGATCGAAATCGCCGAGGGCAGCGACGTACTGTTCGCCTATCCCGGCGACAAGCAGCTCTGAGCGGCGCCCGGATCAGCCGCAGCGCACCTCGCCCGAGCCCATCTTCGACACACGGCACGTCGGGTCACCGCCGACCTCGACGTCGCCCGAGCCCATCACCGAAACGTTGGCGGGTCCGTTGACGGTCGCGGAGACATCGCCCGATCCCTGAACGGTGATGTTGGCGCGCGATGCGGTGAGGCCTTGCGCGCCGATGTCGCCCGATCCGGCGACCTGCATCTCGGCGCTGCCCGCCGTCCCCGACGCGGTGATGTCGCCCGAGCCGGCAATCGAGAAATGCGCCGACTGGACCGCCATCTGGCCGATCTTCATATCCCCCGAGCCGGCGATCGAGGCGGCGAAATCGTCCGCCTGGACGTGATCGATCGACAGGTTGCCGGAGCCCGAGACCGACGCGCCGCCGATCGCCGGCATCGTCACCAGCACCTTGATCGCGCGGCCCTTGTCGCCGCCCCAATTGAAGCTGTTGCCCTTGCGGCCGATCTTGAGCGTATCGCCGTCCTTGACGATCTCGAGCTTGTCGAGAAGGTCGGCGGGCCCGGTTGCCTGGATCGCGAAATCGCCGCCGACGCGCACGTCGACATCGTCCGATCCGCGCAGATCGACCTGGTCAAAGCCGCTGACGGCGTAGCTGCGCGAGGTGCCCGCCCCCTGCGCCGCCACCGGATCGCCCGCTGTGGCGGTGTCGCTCGCGTCCGAATGGCCCGAACAGGCAATGAGCGGCAGCATGGCAAGGAGCGGAAGCAGGCGCATGATCGTCCTTTCGGGTCGTTATCTCGTGTGTTGGTTGAATAATACACATACCCGATACGCGCAAACGAAAAAGGGCGGCCCCGCAGGACCGCCCTCGTTCACCCGGAAATGAGCCGCCCGTCAGGCGTCGGCGGCTTCCTTTTCTTCCTTGCTCTTGTTGTGAATGGCCGCCGCCGCGCGGAGGATGTCGAGGATCTTCTCCTGCGCGGTCGGCTCGTCGACCTCTTCCATGGCGGCAAGCTCGCGCGCGAGGCGGCTGGTTGCGCCCTCGAAAATCTGGCGCTCCGAATAGCTCTGTTCGGGCTGGTCGTCGGCGCGGAACAGGTCGCGGACCACCTCGGCGATCGACACGAGGTCGCCCGAGTTGATCTTCGCCTCGTATTCCTGCGCGCGGCGCGACCACATGGTGCGCTTGACCTTGGGCTTGCCCTTCAAGGTGTCGAGCGCTTCCCTGAGCGTCTTGTCGCTCGAGAGTTTGCGCATGCCGATGCTCTCGGCCTTGTTGGTCGGCACGCGGAGCGTCATCTTCTCCTTCTCGAAACGCAGCACGTAGAGTTCGAGCTGCATGCCGGCGATCTCCTGCTTCTGGAGCTCGACGACACGGCCGACGCCGTGCTTGGGATAAACGACATAATCTCCAACATCGAAGAACAGCGCCTTGGCGACCATTTTATATAAGCCTTTCCGTGGATTCGTCCTCACGCGAGGCGGCCGACGGCACAGAGCCGATCGGCGCGGGCGAGGAAGGTATGAGCGTCTCCAGGCGGAACGCGGGGACAGACCGGTTCCGGTGACTCGTCTTATAGCACGGCCGCAATAATATTACCAGAGCGCCATATCCGAACGTGGTAGTCGCAGCGCAGGTCGCCGACCCGGCTGGAAGGATGGCGCGGTTCGTGCTTCCGCCTCCCTTCCGCCTGATTTGGGCGGGGCTTCTATTCGGGCGCCGCATCGAGCCGCAGCCCGCCGCCGCGCACCGCATCGAGGCTCCACGGCCCCGGTCCTGCGAAAAAGAGGTAGAGGAAGACGAAGCAATAGAGGATCGCCGCATCTCCGCCATTGTTGACCGGAAAGCCATTCTGCGGCGCATGCACCGTCCAATAGGCGACCGCCATCGTGCCCGAGGCGATGAACGCGGCCGGGCGCGTGAAGAGGCCGAGCGCGATCAGCAGCCCGGCAGCGGTTTCGATGATGCCGGCATAGGCGCCCATGTTATCGAGCGCGAGCCCCGAGCCGGCACGGTCACCGCCGGGAAAGCCGAAGAACTTCTGGGTGCCGTGCTCGAGGAAGATGAGGCCGGTGACGATCCGCAGGATGCTGCGCGCGATCGGCGTTCGGGCATTGAGAAGCGTCGGTACCGGCATGTCTGTTTCCCCCTCGATCGTGAAAACTCCGCCGGCTGCGGCTCAGTCGCCCTGGCCGGGTTCGGGCGAGAAATATTTGTCGTATTTGCCGTCTTCGCCCTTGTGCTCGTCGGCATCGGCGGGGGTCTGGTCGTTCTTGCGCGTGACGTTTGGCCATTGCGCGGAGAAATTATTGTTGACCTCGAGCCACTTTTCGAGCCCGCTCTCGGTATCGGGCAGGATCGCCTCGGCGGGGCATTCGGGCTCGCACACGCCGCAGTCGATGCACTCGCTGGGGTTGATGACGAGCATGTTCTCGCCCTCGTAGAAGCAGTCGACCGGACACACTTCCACGCAATCCATGTATTTGCAGCGGATGCAGGCGTCGGTGACGACGTAGGTCATTGCCGGATCACTCCTTGGGGCACGGGTCCGCTTCGCTGCTATGCCCGCGCCGCGCGCCCGTCAATCACCCGCCGCTGCTTGCGAGCCGTTCGCAGCGCCGACATCCTCGTAGCAGCCGAGCGCCTCGGCCGGCGGGCCGCGCCGTTGCGGCAAGGCGAGCACGCGCAGGATGCGGACCTCGCCCCGGTGCGTCGCGAAGGTGAGAATGTTGCCGACATGCACCGCCGCCGCCGGGCGGTCGGTGGGACGGCCGTCGATGCGCAGATGGCCGGCGCTCGCGATCGCTTGCGCGAAGGTCCGGGTCTTGGCGAGGCGGACGAACCACAAAAAGCGGTCGAGCCGCATCGTCGTGCCCGGTTCAGCCGCCATGCGTTCCCCAATGCGCGAGCGCGGCGAAGGCGTTGTCGGGCCGTGGCCGGACTGGAACGCGCGGAGCAGCACGCGGACGCCCGCGCCACGCCCAGCGGAGGCTGCCGTCCTTTGCCGGGGTCGCGCGGAAGCCGAGCTGCGCCATCAGCTTGGCGAGCGTTTCATGGGTTACGCCCATCGAGGTCGCGAGCGCCGGATCGGGGGCGAAGGGTGCGCGTCCCTTGCGGGCGTCATGCGCGACGCGGGCAAGCTTCTCGACCAGATCGACCCGCACCGCCTGCGCGCCGATCGTGCGGAAGCCGGATGCTTCCTGCCGCGGTAGCACTGTGGCGCCCGTCGGCGGCAGTTCGGCTAGGGTCGCGCCATCGCGAGCGGCGAGCAACGCCTGGCGCCAGCGGGCGGCATCGGGCTTGAGCAGCCGCGCGTCGAACAGGTCGAGCGTGCCGACGGTGATCCCCGCCTGGCGCAGCCGCTTGCGCTCGGCGGGGTCGATCGAGTGGAGCGGCTCGGCGACGGGCTGACGCGGCGCAATACCGCCGGCATTTGCGAGCGCCGCGGCAACCACGCGCAGCGCGGCCGACGCCTCCGCATCGCGCGCGAGCATCTCGAGCCGCGGCAGCGCGGCGGCGCGGCGGACAATTTCGTCCACGACCCAGCGCCCCAGCCGGTCACGGATCGAATCGCGCAATGGCCGGTCAAGGCAATCGAGCGCGCGGTCGAGCGCCACGCGGGGCGTCGCGAGCGACGACCCTGCGCCGAGCGTCGCGACCTGCAGCCCCTCCCAGGCGATCGCCGGCGCCTGTCCGGGCTCGGCGACGAGCGCGAGCGCCGCGTCGGGCGCTTCGGCAAGCGCCCGCCCGCGCCGCGCGCGTTCGCCGGTGAGCCGCTTTTCAGCGGCCGCGAGCAGGAGTTTCTTGTCGGCATGGCGCGCGTCGGGGGCGACGGTGAAGCGGAAACCGTCGAGCCGCCCGATTGGGTGATCCTCGACTAGCACCTCGCCCTCGTCGCCGATCACCACCGGGAGCGCGGAGATGTCGGCGCCGATCTGGCGCATTAGGATCGTGGTGCGCTTGTCGACGAAGCGCTGGGTTAGCGACGCATGGAGCGCGTCGGACAGTCTCTCCTCGATGCCGCGCGTGCGCTCGGCCCAATGGGCGGGATCGACGAGCCAGTCGGCGCGGTGGGCGATATAGGCCCAGCTCCGCGCGGCCGCGATTCGCCCGGCGAGCGTCTCGACATCGCCCTGGACGTTGTCGAGCCGCGCAATCTCGACGGCGAACCACTCGTGCGGCACATGGCCCATGTTTTCCGACAAATGCCCGAACAGCCGCCCGACGAAACGCGCGTGCGGATCGACGCCGACCTTGCGGAAATCGGGCAGCCCGCATGCGGCCCACAGTCGCGCGACCATTCGGGTCCCACGCGCCCGCTCGCGCACCCATGCCTCCTCGGCGAGCCGCTTGAGCACCGCGAGATCGACCGCCTGCGGCGCGGGCCGAAGCCGATCGGCGTCGGGGCGCGCTTCAAGGCTTGCGATCAGCGCGTCGATGCTCGCGAAATCGGGCGCGGCCTCGCGCCAATAGACCGCGTCGAGTGCGGGGAAGCGGTGCTCCTCGATTGCCAAGATCTCCTCTGGCGTGAACGCGCCCGGCCCCTCCTGGGTGATCGCGCCGAAGCTGCCGTCGCGCTGGTGCCGGCCCGCGCGGCCGGCGATCTGCGCCATTTCGGACACGGTGAGCCGGCGCTGACGCCGTCCGTCGAACTTGCGCAGACTGGCGAACGCGACATGGGCGACGTCCATGTTGAGCCCCATGCCGATCGCATCGGTCGCGACGAGATAATCGACCTCGCCCGCCTGGAACATCGCGACCTGCGCGTTGCGCGTGCGCGGAGAGAGCGCGCCCATCACCACCGCCGCGCCGCCGCGCAGCCGGCGCAGCATCTCGGCGACGGCATAGACCTCCTCGGCCGAGAAGGCGACGATCGCCGAGCGCTTGGGCAGGCGCGAGATCTTGGTCGCGCCGGCATAGGACAGCGTCGAGAAGCGCGGCCGGTTGACGATCTCGGCCTCGGGCACCAGCGACCGCACGATCGGGCGCAGCGCCTCGGAGCCGAGGATCATCGTCTCGTCGCGGCCGCGCGCGTGGAGCAGCCGATCGGTGAAGACATGGCCGCGCTCGGGATCGGCACCGAGCTGCGCCTCATCGAGCGCGACGAAGCTGACATCACGATCGGCGGGCATCGATTCGGCGGTGCACAGGAACCAGCGCGCGTCGGGCGGCAGGATTTTCTCCTCGCCGGTAATCAGCGCGACCTGGTGTGCGCCCTTGATCGCGACGACGCGGTCGTAAACCTCACGCGCGAGCAGCCGAAGCGGGAAACCGATCATCCCGCTCGAATGGCCGCACATCCGCTCGATCGCGAGATGGGTCTTGCCTGTATTGGTCGGCCCGAGCACCGCGGTGACCGCGCTGGGGATGGTGCGAGACATGGCTCGACCAATGTCGGGCGCGCCCGTGCGAAGCGCAAGCTCGAAAGCGGTTCCAACCTGCGGGAAACGCTCCACCTTTCGCGCGCCACGGTTCGCCGCACGGCGGACTCCGGCCGGCGCAGGTTAATTTGACTTTAGCATGTCCCCGCCACAACGCTTCGACCCGGTGTCGGGGTGGTCGGCGGCACGCAAATGGGGGCAGCGCGCCGTGTTTCTGCGCAGCGATTCTGATCTGTTCGGCGGTGGCGGCGCGGTTAGCCTCGCGCGCGCCGACGCGATTCCCGCGCCAGACCGCTTCGACGCACTGCGCGATGCGCTCCGCGCCATCGACTGGACTCCCGACCTCGGGTCGCGGATCGGCTCGCTGGAATGGTTTCGCGGCGCCGCGACCTGCCTTGCACTATGCACCGTCTCGTGGATGCTCGGGCCAAGCCTGCATGCTCCGATCATCGGCGCCGCACCGCCTGCGCTCACCGGCGCGCAATGGGACGAGGCACGCGCGCAATCGATCGCACCGCTCGCCTGGGGCGCCTCGACCGGCCGGCGCATGGCCGCGAACGATCTCGTCGCACCGCTCGCGGCGACGCCCGAACGGCCGATCGTCGATCTGACCGCAACCTTCGCCAGCGGCGACACGCTGTCGGATGTTTTGCAACGCGCGGGCGTCGGCCGCAGCGATGCGGCGCGCGCGGCGGAACTCGTCGGGCAGGCGATCGACCTTGGCGACATCAAGCCGGGCACGCGGATCGATCTCACGCTCGGACGGCGCCCGACCAAATCGGTGCCGCGTCCGATGGAGAAGCTCGCATTCCGCGCACGTTTCGATCTCGCGATCGCGGTCAACCGTGTCGACGGCGGCCTCAGCCTCGACAAGCAGCCGATCGCCATCGACGAAACACCGCTGCGCGTTCAGGGGCTGGTGGGCGCGAGTCTGTATCGGTCGGCGCGCGCCGCAGGCGTGCCCGCGCGCGTGGTCGAGGCGTATATTAAGGCGCTCGCGACCCGGCTTTCGATCGGACGCGACGTCGGCGCCGACGACCGCTTCGACCTCGTCATCGAGCGCGAGCGCGCCGCGACGGGTGAAGAGCGGATCGGCGATCTGGTCTATGCCGGGCTCGACCGTGGCAAGAAGGAGGTCGAGCTCGTCCGCTGGGAGGTCGACGGCCGCAAGCAGTGGCTCGACGCGCACGGCAAGGGCAAGCGGAGCACGCGTAGCGGCGGACTTCCCGTCGCCGGGCATATCACCTCCACGTTCGGCATGCGCCGCCACCCGATCCTGGGCTATATGCGGATGCACAAGGGGCTCGACATCGGCGCGGCCTATGGCTCGCCGATCCACGCCGCTGCCGACGGGGTCGTCAGCTTCGCCGGGCGCAACGGCGGCTACGGCAATTTCGTGCGGCTGAAGCACAGCGGCGGATTGGGCTCGGGCTATGGCCATATGAGCCGGATCGCGGTGCATGCCGGTGAGCATGTCCATGCGGGCGAGGTGATCGGCTATGTCGGATCGACCGGGCTCTCGACCGGCCCCCACGTCCATTACGAAGTCACCAAGAACGGCCGCGCCATCAACCCGCGAAAACTATCGATCGCATCGGTCACCGAACTTTCTGGCAAGGCGCTGAGGGCCTTCAAGGCACGCGTCGCGGCGCTGCTGGCGGTAACGCCGGGATCGTAACCGCGCACCTCGATGGTCAGGCGTCGCGATCCCGCCGTCCCTTGAATCCCTGCGCGATCACATACCATTCGGAGGAATCCTTGCGGCTCGCGGGCGGCTTGGCGTGCTTCACGCTCGCGAAGTTGCGCTTGAGCTCGGCGACGAGCGCACTGTCGGCACCGCCCGCGAGCACCTTGGCGACGAACGCACCACCGGGACGCAGCACGTCGGCCGCGAACTCGGCGCCTGCCTCGACGAGCCCCATCGTGCGCAGATGATCGGTTTGCTGGTGCCCGACGGTGTTTGCCGCCATGTCGGACAGCACCAGGTCGGGCTCACCGCCCAAGGCTTCGACGAGCAGCGCCGGCGCCCGCTCCTCCATGAAGTCCATCTCGAGGATCGTGACGCCCTCGAGCGGATCGACCGGCAGCAGATCGATCCCGACCACCGCCGCCTCGGGCCGTTTCTTGCGCACCACCTGGCTCCAGCCCCCCGGGGCGATCCCAAGATCGATCACCCGCCGCACGCCCTTGAGCAGGTCGAACCGCTCGTCGAGCTCGATCAATTTATACGCGGCGCGACTGCGATAGCCCTCCGCCTTGGCGCGGCGGACATAGGGGTCGTTGAGCTGCCGCTCGAGCCAGCGCGTCGATTGCGCACGGCGCCCGCGCGCGGTTCGCACGCGCTGCCGGCCACCCGATCCGCCCCTGCTCATCGATCGTTCCTCACAGGCGTTCGCTCCGCATCAGCCGGCGGAGGATTCCTTCGCGGATGCCGCGGTCGGCGACGCCGAGCCGTTCGGCGGGCCACAGGTCGAGAATCGTTTCGAGAATCGCGCAGCCCGCGACCACGAGGTCGGCACGCTCCTGCCCGATACACGCGACCGTGCCGCGCTCGGCGAGCGACATGCCCGAAAGCTCGGTGCTGATCCGACGCATCGCCTCCGCCGGCACGATCAGCCCGTCTACGGCCGAGCGGTCGTAGCGGTCGAGCTTCAGATGCACGCTCGCGAGCGTGGTCACGGTGCCGCTGGTGCCCAGCAGCCGCGGCTGCGCGAGGCCGTCCGGAAGCCGCGCGGCGAACGGCGCCATCGTCTCCGCGACGATCTCGCGCATCCGGGTGTAGGCGGCGAGCCGGTCCGCGGGTCCGCCGGCATGATCGACATGCTCGGTCAGCGACACCACGCCCCAGGGCGACGAATGCCAGTCGAGCACCTTCGGCGCCGCCGGGCGCGTGTCGATCAGCACGAGCTCGGTCGAGCCGCCACCAATGTCGAAAACGAGCGCGGGCTCGTCGCCAGGTTCGAGCAGGACATGGCACCCGAGCACCGCCAATCGCGCCTCCTCCTCGGCCGAGATCACGTCGAGCACGATCCCGGTCTCGGCCTGCGCGCGCGCGATGAACTCGGCGCCGTTGGCGGCGCGCCGGCACGCTTCGGTCGCGACCGAGCGCGCCAGCGTCACGTGGCGGTGGCGCAGCTTGTCGGCGCATACCGCGAGCGCGGCCAGCGTGCGGTCGATCGCCGCGTCGCTGATCCGGCCGGTGGTCGCGAGCCCCTCGCCCAGGCGAACGATGCGCGAGAAAGCATCGATCACCGTGAAGCCGTCGCCGTGCGGACGGGCGATCAGCAGCCGACAATTGTTGGTGCCGAGGTCGAGCGCGGCATAGTGCCGCGGGTGCGACCCACGCGGCCGCATCGGTCTGCCGAACGAGCGAGGGGTGGCCCCTCGCAGGTGCGGCACGCTGGCGGGTCGATCCCCCATGCCGTCACTCACTTCTTATGTTCTTCCGTCGCGGCGCAAAGGCGCGCCGTTCGGTGCTTGGCCGCGACGGTAGCGTAACCACGCGCGCCCGGCAAGCGAGCGCCGCCGGTGCGGCGGGACAGGGCTTGACCCCAGCATTTCCGCCGCCTATCTCGCGGCGCCTGTTGCCCCGTCGTCTAACGGCAAGACTACGGACTCTGACTCCGTCAATCGTGGTTCGAATCCACGCGGGGCATCCAGCACATTACGCTAAGGTGTTGAAGCCGCTTCTTTTTCCTTAGGATGAAGATTAGCGTTCCCACATTCGGACCCACGTTTGATCGCGGTTTAACGCGAACGGGGGTGAACTAGCACGGGCGGCCGGTGCCACATTCGGCGGCGTAACAGTTCCGCCTTGTAGATGCTCGAAGCGTTCGTTCGCGCAGTGGATTCGTGCTGTACTCCTCGCGTTGAGCGCTGAGGAGTGCCCGCACCTTCCGGCGGGTCGGGCGACGTGCCCGCGATTCGCCGACTTTCGCAAGCGGCCGCTTCTGAAAGCGGACAAACCTCGCTACAGAGGCGCGCGCCTTTCAGCGATTAGCGCCCGCCGCTCCCCGGAACCTTGCTCAAGGGCAACGATATCCGGACCGTCAGGTTGGGTCCGTTTATGGTCCGCACGACGCGCCCACCGCTCGAGCGGACAATTCGGTCGATCAACGCGAGTCCCTGGGCACCATCCCGCTGACCTTTGAATTCGGTTTGCTCCGACCAGACGAGCGTGCAGAGATCATGCTCCACCTCGGCATCGACCTTAACCTTCGCGCCGTTCGCCAACGCGCCATATTTAAGACTATTGGTACATAACTCGCCGAAACAGAGCGCGAGGGCCTGGAGGGCGGAATCGTCGAACTCGATGTTTGGGATGACACCGAACTCGAGCTGGGCCCCGTCACCGTACGCAGCGGCGAGCATGGGCACGATCTCGGCGAACTTCTTGCTTGCACCGGGGTCGAGAATGTACCCCTGCACGTTCGAGAGTTGGGCGAAGCGCTGCGTGATGTCTGCTGCGAACTCCTGAACCTCGGGCTTGCCGCGAGCGCTCATGTTGACCAACGCGGCAGCGATCGAAAGCGCGTTTCGGAGGCGATGCCGCATTTCGGCGCTGATCGTCTGCACGCGATCACGCTCTATGACCTCAGGCGTGATATCCCGGGCGATCGTCAGGAAATGCGTGAATGCGCCATCGGTGGAACGCACGGCGGCGACGATGACGTCCCACCAACTCGCGCTTGCGTCAGGCCGCGGACGCATTGCTTGAAAGCGTGCCTGCTCACCCGAACGAGCGCGATCCAGCGCATTTTGGATTTTTGGTCGCGCTTCAAGCGGCCAACGATCGATCCATCGCTGCCCGACCAACTCTTCCGGTGCGCGCAGCTCCATCGCTTCCGCGCCTCGGCGGTTGACGAATTCGATGCGGCCGTCGGCGTCGAGGAGCTTGACGCAATCATGTGTACCGTCGAGCACCAAGGCGAGAAGCACATGATCATCGGCTCCGAACTTCCGCGCCATAAGTGACATTCAAGTGTCTCCAACCGCCGCGCCGATAGAGGGCTACCCAATTTTCATCGCAACCGACCCGATTTCAGAACGGCTTTTTGTCCGTTCGGCAAGTTCTTTCTGACCGGCTATCAGTCCGTTAGCGTGGCGATATGCCCTCCAGCATCGATTATATCGCCCGATTGTTGAGCACGACATGCCACGCTTCTCGCGTGACGCTGGCCCTCGGCTGACCGCCGCATGCATCATCGTAGGGACGAACGCGTCGCACCCGTGTCCGATCGAAAAGACTAACTGCCCCCCTGGGGTACGGGCTGGGCCCGCCATCGACCGATCTGCAATAAAGAATCGGGAGGTCGCCATGAGGCCGGCGGGCGCTCGGGCAGGTGCCACCTGCGCTTTCGGTACGTCGGCGATGCGCTTGCTGAAATCACCCGGGTCTTCAGGTTCGATGTTCCGCAAACTCTGGTGCGGTTGCAAAAACGGGCCCGGCCCTGAGCCGGGCCCTCCATTTGGTCAGTAATCCATCGCCGGAACTGCCGCCGGCTTTGCGTCCTTGGGCAGTTCGGCAACCAACGCTTCGGTGGTGATCAGCAGCGAGGCAACGGACGCCGCGTCCTGCAGCGCCGTGCGCACCACCTTCGCCGGATCGATTACGCCCGCCTTCACCAGGTCTTCGTATTGACCGGTAGCGGCGTTGAAGCCCTCGTTGTATTCTTGGTTCTCCAACAGCTTGCCGACGATGTAGGCGCCATCCTCGCCGGCATTCTCGGCGATCTGCCGAGCGGGGGCTCGCAGCGCCCGCCGGACGATGTCGATCCCCGACTGCTGGTCGTCGTTGGCGGCCTCGAGGCGATCGAGCGCTTCGATCGCCCGCAGCAGCGGGATACCGCCGCCAGGCAGAATGCCCTCCTCGACCGCTGCACGGGTGGCGTGAAGAGCGTCGTCGACGCGGTCCTTCTTCTCTTTGACCTCGACCTCCGTCGCCCCCCCGACGCGGATCACCGCGATGCCGCCGGCGAGCTTGGCGAGCCGCTCCTGCAGCTTCTCGCGATCATAGTCGCTGGTGGTGGTTTCGATCTGCTGACGAATTTGCGCCACCCGGCCGTCGATGTCGCTCTTGGCACCGATACCGTCGATAATGGTCGTGTTGTCCTTGTCGATCGTCACCTTCTTGGCGCGGCCGAGCATCGAAATCGTGACGTTCTCGAGCTTGGTGCCGAGCTCTTCGCTGACGACGTTGCCGCCGGTCAGGATCGCGATGTCCTCGAGCATCGCCTTGCGGCGATCACCAAAGCCCGGCGCCTTGACGGCCGCGACCTTCAGGCCGCCGCGCAGCTTGTTAACGACGAGCGTCGCCAGCGCTTCGCCCTCGATGTCCTCGGCGATGATGAGCAGCGGCCGACCCGATTGGACCACCCTTTCGAGCAGCGGCACCAGCGCCTGAAGGTTGGAGAGCTTCTTCTCGTGGATGAGGATATACGGATCATCCAGCTCCACTTTCAGCTTCTCGGCGTTGGTGATGAAGTAGGGCGAGAGATAGCCTCGGTCGAATTGCATGCCCTCGACCGTCTCGAGTTCGGTTTCGAGGCTCTTGGCCTCCTCGACCGTGATCACGCCCTCGTTGCCGACCTTCTCCATCGCCTCCGCAATGATGCGGCCGACCTCGGCCTCACCATTGGCTGAGATGGTTGCGACCTGCGCGATTTCGCTGTTGGCGCTGATCTTCCTCGCGTGCGCCTCGATGTCCTCGACAACGGCATTCACGGCCAAGTCGATCCCGCGCTTAAGATCCATGGGATTCATGCCCGCGGCCACGGCCTTCGAGCCTTCGCGCACGATCGCCTGCGCGAGCACGGTGGCAGTGGTGGTGCCGTCCCCAGCCTTGTCGTTCTGCTTGTTGGCGACTTCGCGCAACATTTGCGCGCCCATGTTCTCGAACTTGTCGGCAAGTTCGATCTCCTTGGCGACGGTGACGCCATCCTTGGTGATGCGCGGCGCGCCGAAGCTCTTGTCGATCACGACGTTGCGACCCTTGGGCCCGAGCGTGACCTTGACCGCGTTTGCAAGCGTATCCACGCCGCGCAGCATGCGATCACGCGCGTCCGACGCAAACTTCACTTCCTTTGCAGCCATTGCGATTCAACTCCTTTCTGAACGTCCTTCCTGAAATGATGGGAGACCGGTGGGGTCAGGCTGCCCGCTTGAGCGGCACGACGTTGTCGATGACACCGAGGATATCGCTCTCCTTCATGATAAGGAGATCCTCGCTCTCGATCCTGACCTCGGTGCCCGACCATTTGCCGAACAGCACGCGATCGCCGGCTTTGACCGACAGCTCGACGAGCTGGCCCTTGTCGTCGCGGGCACCGGGACCGACGGCGACGACCTCGCCTTCCTGCGGCTTTTCCTTGGCAGTGTCAGGAATGATGATGCCGCCGGCCGTCTTCTCGTCGGCGTCGATGCGGCGAACGACCACACGGTCGTGCAAGGGACGGAAATGCATGGCAAAACCTCCAGTTGCAAAACATGATGTGATGTCGCTGTCGTTCATCTGAACGACAGACTTCGGGAAACTGGGAAGGGTGGTTTTTTGCTTCAAGAGGGTGCGCAAAAATTTTTGGCACTTCTCCTTGTTGAGTGCCAAAAGTGCTGGTTGGCGCGTGCTCGAGCCTCTTGACGCCACGGCGTTACAGACCAAAATTCTCGAACGGCGATTCCGCAAAGAGAGGAGCGACAGCGAGGAAAGGAGGTCAGCCATGTCGCAGTCAGGCTCTCGATTTCTTCACCCCTTCGATGTTGCGCGCCATCCGAGCCTCGAACCCGAGGTGAAGCGCGCCATTCTCGCGTCGTGGGCATCCGACCGCGCCGCGGTCAAGGGCAAGCCCGCGCTGCGAAGGCCACCCGGCCTGCGCCGCGCCGTGCCGGTCGACGACGTGCTTGCCGCGCTGCGCGCACTTGACGGCGAGCAGGAAGACGGCGGGGCGCGTATTCAATGACCGACCGCGCCTTCATCGCCCAGCTCGACGGCTACGGATTGACCACGGCGGAAATCCATTATCACCGGCCCGATGCGCCTTTGCTGCTGCAGCTGTTCGTCTGGCAGGAATATGACCTGGCGCCGGACTTTCCGGTGCTCTTCGATTTTCTCGACCATTGGCAGCGGGAGATCGAGGGCGCGCTTCATTCGGTCAGGATCGCGCACGACCATTTGATCCGCCCGGCGGAATGGCGCGCGGCCGACGCCATCATTCCCTTCCAATAGATTGCGGGCGGCGGTCACTGCAGAAAGGGTGCTTCTTGCAGTCCATCGAAGATGAACTGGATTGCGAGGCCGGCGAGAAGCATTCCGGAAACACGTCCGACGACATCGGCGCCTGTCTCCCCGAGCATCGCAACCAGCCGTTCGGCTGTGCGCATCGCTCCAAAGGTGATGCCAAGGCAGATCACGATCATCGCGATCACGCTCGCGCTCTCGACGACCGAGCCGGCGCGGCCCATCAGCAGCACGACGGCGGACAAGCCGGCCGGCCCGGCGATGAGCGGGAAGGCGAGCGGAAAGACGGCGATGTCCCCGGGACGCTGGGCGTCCTTTCGTTCGCTGTCGCTGATCGAGGAGAGACCCGGCCCCGAGAAGGTGAGGCTGAGGGCTTGGAGCAGCAGGAGCAGACCGCCGGCGACACGGAACGCCGGCAGCGAGATATGCATCAGGCGCAAGGCAAGGTTGCCGCCGAGGGCGAACAGCAGCAGCACGAGACCGGCGATCAAGGTCGAGCGCATCGCGAGACTCAGCCGCTGATGACGGTGGGTCCCCCTCGTCAGGCTGGCGAAGACCGCCGCCGTCTCGACGGGGCCGATCGTGACCAGCAGCATCACGAAGCTCGACAGAATGTTCGGGCCGAGGTGCATGGCGTCTATCGGTATGGCGATTTGGCTGAACCTGGACCGCTTCGGTCAAGGTCTTCCGTTGCGCGCCTCGGCGGAACCATTCTTCCGCTTACGCTCGCTGGCATTCCGCCGGCCGTTATCGGGCAGCTTGCAATCCTGAACGGTAGCCCTTCGCGCCGGCAATAGCGCTCCGCCATTTCGCGATCGGGCAAGCGCAACTCTACGTGCGTCAGCGGGTCGGATCCACCTGTCCAGCCGGTAAGCGGATTGACGAAAGGTCGCGTGCGCGAGTCGAAGCGCACGCGCCACCATCCTCGCGGCACCCGCCTGCTCTGGTTGCTCGCGACAGGCGCCGGCTCATCAATAGCGAGTGCGTCAGCCCGCCATATGCTCGGTAACGAAGCGGCGCGATTGTCATTGTCGTTGGCGGCATCACCGGCGACCGCTCGAGCACGCTCCGGCGTCGTTGAAGCCGGCTCGTAGCCGCCGTTCCGAGGCATACTTTCACGCACCGCTGTTGATCGGAATTCGGCGGACATATTTACTGGTGGCTTTCGACTTGGGCAGCGTGACGGCGAGATTGCGGTTCCCGCACGTCGCGCTCGCCTTCTCCCGCTTGATGCCGAGCGGAAGCCGGTCCGCCGCTAGAAGCGGCCGCAGCTGCGCTCCCAATAGCTTGGTTCCTTGTCCTCCACCTCGGCCTTCTTGCCCTCGCAGAACTCCTCCGGGTTCCAAGGGCGTCAGATCACGGCCAGCCATGATGACTCCTCTCCTTTCTGACGGGATTCGGGCGTGGCTCGCCGGTCGCCGCCTAATGGCGGCGCCGGCAAGCCGATTTGCGTGGATCAGGCCGCTTGGCGCGTCTCGCCTTGGTCTTCGATCTGACTGGCGGGATTGCCGCCGCCGATCTCGATCTTTCGCGGCTTCATCGCCTCCGGAACGACCCGTCTGAGCTCGATTGAGAGCAGGCCATGATCGAAGCTCGCATGACCCGCTTCGATGAAGTCGGCGAGCTGAAAGCGCCGCTCGAACGCGCGCATGGCAATGCCGCGGTGCAGATACTCGCCCTTGTCCTTTTCCTCGGCCCGTTGGCCGGTGACGGTGAGCTGGTTCTGCTGGGCAATGACCTCGATCTCGTCGGGACGGAAGCCGGCGACAGCGAGCGTGATGCGATAGTTGTCCTCACCCTCCCTGACGATGTCGAAGGGCGGATAACCGTCGCTCGGGTCGCCGCGCGTGCCAGTCTCGAGCAGATCGAAGAGACGGTCGAAGCCGACCGTGGAACGCCGGTAGGGCGCAAAGTCGAAATTGGTTCTCATCTCCAAATCCTCCAAAGAAGCGATCTGGGCATGAGAAGCGCCGGTGCGAGAGCCGGCGCCCTCGATGTCCCGCCGGACCCGAACACGGCGCCCGGCGACAAGGAAATTTGGTACAGACGCTCGGCACTTCAAGGGGCGGATTCGCCAATTTTTTTTAGGCCTCCCCCGCGAGTTTGTTCGGGACGTCGGCAACGATAATTACTGCAGCGTTCCGGTCCGTATCGGCAGCTGATCTGCCGCTTCCGTAAACCACCCGCACCGCGATGGCGCGCTCGAGATCGCGACAATTGGCCGATCCCACGAACTGGAAGAGTTCGGCGGCGCCCGCTAGGTAAGGCTCGGAGCCAAATACGGAAGTGTGATTGGGCCGCTGCGTTAACCGGATCACAATTGGATAGCGATGGACTAGGGCCGACCAATGGCGCGCTTCTTTTTGCATATCGAAGATGGTGTGCAGCGGATCGAGGATGAGGAGGGCAGCGAGTTGCCGTCGCTGTCGGCGGCGAGAGAGGAGGCGTTGGCCTCGGCGCGTGAGCTCTGGGCTGCAGCAATCCTCGAACAGCGCGATCTGAGCGCACGACGATTCGTGGTAACCGACGAAAAGGGACGTGTGCTGGCGACACTACCCTTCTCGGACGCCCTTCCATCGGGCCTGCGCCGACGCCTCGTCAGCTGCGTTCCCTGATTCGACTGCTTCGACGAGGCCGGACGTGCCCAGCAGGATGGTGTCGAGTACGTGCGCTATTCCTATCGAGGGGAACCCGGCGATCCGCGACGCGTCGGGATCACCGGCGCGTCGTTTGGCGGTTGTCGGTGCCGAGCTCGTGCGGATCATCTCGACGCAGGCACCGAGAGGGAACAGCCATCATCTATTCTCGTTTCAATTTGAACGCAGTCGGGCGCAGGGAGGACTGCAAGGAGGGCTATGGCAAAATCTGAAAGCCCGTCGAGCACCAACAGATTCGAGCTGCTCGTCCAAAGCGTCGACAACGGCATGTTTGTTCTGACGAAACCGTTCCAGATGGAACTCGTCGCGGATCGGATCCGGGAGATCATCGAGAATTAGGGCGCCTGCTTTCGCGTATAGCCCCGGTCTCGTGCTGCGCCCCAAAAAATTCTCTGGTGGTCAGCAAGCAACAGGGCCCCGAGAGAACGGCTTACCGGCGGTTCATTTCCCGCTTGCGAGCGCCATCCGCAACCAACGAGCAGGCGCGCGCGGCGCTCCTATCGCCGTCTCCTCGAAGGACTTTCCCTGAGCGTGTTCATTTCAACAAAGAGGCGCGACATCTCGTCGACGGCTGCCTTTCCGAGCCCTCGAGATCATCGACGTCCGCGTGCATGCGCGATTGTGCGATGCGGCCGGCCATTCACACCCGCCGGCCGGCGGAGCCTACAAGACCTGGCGGTTGATTGTTTCGGCGGGTTCGCGCTAATCCGCACCGAGCTTGTGTTAATGGAAACTTCGTGTTACATAAAGTGGTAATAACGGAAAGCGATGTTTCCATGCCGAGTGCCCATCTGCCGTCTATCGCAGTCCGCCGCGCGCTCAAGAAGTTGGGATCGGATGTGCGTGAGGCCCGGCTGCGACGCAGCCTGCCCGCCGATGTTGTGGCGAACCGAGCCTTTACGACACGGCCGACGCTTCGGCGTATCGAGGCCGGCGATCCCGGCGTCGGCATCGGCATCTATGCCGCCGTCCTCCAGGCCATGGGCATGCTTGATGGCCTCGGTACATTGGCCGATCGCGTCAACGACAAGACTGGGCAACTCCTGTCGGCCGAAGCCCTTCCAGAACGCGCGCGGATCAAGCGTCGCAAGTCAGGCCCGCGGGAAAATGGCTGACGTCGAGGTTCATATTGCGCTCGCCGATGCGACGCAACGCGTCGGGACGCTCTACGCGCCCGAGCGCGGCGGCGACCGCGCGCCTGTTGTGTTCGAATATCACCCTGCCTGGCTTGGACATAAGGAGGCATTCTCGCTGGAGCCAGCGCTTCAGCTTGGCCGTGGCGCCTATGCCCCGCCTGCGGGCCTTTATGGTTCGATTGGAGATTCCGCCCCCGACACGTGGGGGCGGCGGCTCATGCAGCGCGCGGAGCGCAAGCGGGCCGAGCGCGAGGCGCGTACGCCACGCACATTAACCGAACTCGATTATCTGCTCGGCGTCTCCGATCGCGCGCGCCTCGGCGCCTTGCGGTTTCGGGTCGCCGAGGAGGGAGCATTTCTCGCCGAACAAGGGGCAGGGATACCGAACCTGATCGACCTCGGAAAACTCCTGGCCGTCACTGAGCGGATTGAGCGTGACGAGGAAAGCGAGGAGGATCTGCGCATGATCTTCGCGCCCGGCTCGTCGCTGGGTGGTGCGCGGCCCAAGGCCTCGGTGCTCGACCAGCACGGCGCTCTGTCGATCGCCAAATTCGCGAAGGAAACCGATGACTATCGGATCGAGCTCTGGGAAGCGATCGCGCTCGACCTTGCCCGTCAAGCCGGCATCGCGGTTGCCGATCACGCTCTTCATGAGGTGGCCGGCAAGTCGGTCCTGATATCGAGGCGCTTCGATCGCGAGGGTGAGCGCCGCATTCCATATCTGTCCGCCTTGTCGATGATGGGCATTAACGATGGCGAACGCGCCAGCTATCCCGAACTCGTCGACGTGCTGACGCGGACCGGAGCCAATGCAGCGGCCGATGCGAGCGAACTCTATCGCCGGATGATCTTCAATATCCTTATCTCCAACGTCGACGACCATGGGCGCAACCACGGCTTCCTCTGGCGGGATCGTGGCGGTTGGGTCCTCTCGCCGGCCTATGATCTCAATCCTGTGCCCGTCGACCTGAAGGCGCGCGTCCTTTCGACGAACATCTCACTCGACGAGGCGACCTGCGATCTCGGTCTGGCGCTTTCGGTCGCAGAGTATTTCGGCTTGAAGTCTGCCAATGCGGTAGCGATCGTCGCCGAGGTTGCGAGCGTGGTGTGCAAGTGGGCCGCGGTGGCTGAGCAGATCGGCGCGCGGCCGGCTGAGATCAAGCGGATGGCCAGTGCTTTCGAACATGACGATCTGGCGAAGGCGCTGGCCCTTTGAGAGCTTTCATGATCGTAATGAACCCTTACGTCACGAGACATCGCATCACCAATGGCCATGTTCAATTCCACAACTTTGACCTCGGGGGGGGGGCGATGCGGTGCGGGGTGTCTGGCCAGCAACGGATATCACAACAACTTAGCAGTGTGGTTTGGCCCTATCCGGGGACCGTTGCGCCATCCTTGACCCGCTCTATCCACGCGATGATCTCGCGCTCGCTCCATCGCGAGGCCGCCGGCGTGACCTTGTACGGTCTGGGAAAACGCCCGTCACCGATCATCGCATAGATCATCGTCTTTCCAAGACCGACACGGCGCCGCACCTCAATCAACCTGAGCAGGCGGTCGGGAGTCTCGGCTTCGATTGTGACAGGGGTCATTTTCGATCCTCCAGGAGCGCAGCACGGGCCCTCGCGAAGCCCCGATCGCTTTCGAGAAATCCGGACAGAATGGCGGGGATGAGCTCCGGGACCGTTACGTCCCGCCCGTACGCCTCGGCATAGATCAGAGCATAATCCTGAAGAGCCTGTCGCACGTCCGGCAGTAGGGTGATGGTGAGCTTCACCGGGGTGCGATCAGGTATGCGGGCAAGCTTGAGTTCCGGCATCGATTTCCTCCTAATTTCGCCAAGGGGCGAGAACGAGATCACGGCGAACGACCAGCCGGACCGGCGCGCCGGGCCGGATCGTAATCGTCGGCTGAATGTGCAGGTTGCGCGACGTGAGCTGGTCGCCGGCACGCGACACGTTTTGCTGCGTCGATTGCCGGATTGCCTCGACGAGATCGCTCTCGCCGGTGAACGTCAGGTTCGCCCCGACACCGAGCAAGCTCGAGATCGCCGCGCCCTTGAACAGGGTCCAGGTGTGGAAATCGACCTTGTCCTCGAGACCCGCATAGCCCGCAGCATCGCTTGCAGGCACGTTGTCGAGCTCGAGCGAGCTGCCATCGGGCATGACGATGCGCTGCCAAACGATCAGCGCGCGTCTTTGTCCGAATGCCACGGCGCTGTCGTAGCTGCCGATCAGACGCGCCCCTTGCGGGATCAGGAGGATATGTCCGGTTGCGCTGTCGTAGACCCGCTCGGTTACTTGCGCGATCACGAGTCCCGGCAGGTCGGAGCGCAATCCGGTGATCAGGCTCGCCGGAATGACGCTTCCAGCCGACAGCATATAGGGCGATGCGGCCGGCGCAAGTCGGTGCGGATTGATGTGACCGTCGCTGCCGGAATGCGAGACGAAGGCGGATTTGTTGTCCTGGGCGTTGGGGTGCCGTCCGGGGCCGAGCATCGGGTTCCGTTCGCCGAGCACGACGCCGGCCGGTGCGGTCGAAGCCGGAGCTGCCGCGTCGAACGCCGGTGTCGCTTGCGAAGGCCCCGCTGTCCCACGCTCGCTTTGGAACAGGATAGCGGATTCGCGCGCCGCCTTGAGCTCGGCGCGTCGGCGTTCGCGTTTCTGGGCGGCGTCCTCATCCGCTGTCCCGCCTTGCCGTGTGGCGGTCTGCTCGGTAAGTGCGCGCTGATGATCGAGGATCGGGCGGCCGAGATCGCCCGGAAGGGGCGGCCCGAGCTTCGGCGTGTCGGCATAGCTCGACGGTAGTCGGTTGAGCGTGTCGTTTGCCGGCAGCGCGCTCGGCTGCGATCCTTCTTCGGACGCGGCGACGTGCTCGAACGTGACCGGCTTCAGGGCCGTCCAGGCAATTGCTGCCAGAGCCACCGAGCCCAAGGCACCCGCCGTGATGATCACCCCGCGGCGGAACCGGACGGCTCGCGGCGGCTGTGCGCGGATGACGAGCGTCTTGGGGTCGACCTTGGGCGCGGGCGGCGGTGTTTCGTCCTCGCTCATGAGCCGCTCCGCTGCCGGACGTCCTCGCCCACGCGCGTGATCCGCACGACCTGCGGGTGCTTGGTGCCGAGCCTCAGCTCCGCTGCGTTGAAGATGCGGTCCACGACATAGTAGCGGCCGCGCATGCGGTAGTTGACGAGGGTCGCTTTGCCGCTCTGGTCGAGAACGAACAACGGCGGCACCTCACCGACAACGATCGACGCCGGAAACTCGATGAAGGTCTGCCGTCCGTCATCGAACGCACGCAGCGGCCGCCAGGCCGGCTCATCGCCTGAAATCTCGTAGTTGAAGTGCAGCTGCTCGACGACCAACCCGGCCGCAACCGGCGCCGCAGCTTTCGCGCGCTGCGCCTCGTTTCGAAGCGCGACCAGCGCATCGTGCGGATAGGTCCAGGACACCCCCGCCATCGCCGGACCGGATGTGCTGGTGAGATCGAGATGATAGCTGCGCCGGTCGGTGGTGACGACGAGATTGGTGGCGAGCCCTGCGCTGAACGGTTTCACGAGGATATGCGTGCGTTCCGCCTCGCCGCTGCCGCTGGTCGTGTCTCCGATGACCCAGCGCGCGGTATCGCCCGCGGCGACCGCCACCAGTGCCTCGCCGGGCTGGAGCGCGATATCGGTGACGCGACCGGGCGATGCATAGAGGCGGTACAGGCTACCTTGCGCGAACGGATAGACCTGGATCGCGTTGGCGAACCCCGATGCCTTGGGCTCCTGCGTCGCCGCGACATTGGCGGCAGCGACGCTCTTGAGCGAATTCGGGTGATGCGTGTGGGGACGGGCTGCGGACGTTTGCGCCGCGGCGGCGGCTTGGGCCGGGATCTGAAGCGCGGTCAGCGCGACCGCGCCGGCGAGAAAAAGCGTTCGGTTCATGGGTGCGTCTCCGGGGTGGATGTTGCGGGTGCGCTCGAAAGGTCGGGACCGGTCGCGTCGAGGGTTGGCGGGCGCGACGATGGAGGAGGCGCCGCGCCGTGCGCCGGCGCGGGCGGCGGTTCGATTTCCCGGCTCCAGTCGATGGCGTCGACATAAAGACCGAGCGGATTCTTGCGCAGTATCTCGGCCGAGCGCGGCGGTTTGACGATGACGGTCAGAATGGCGGTCCAGTGCGAGCGCCCGGTTTGGGCGCCGCGCGCAAAAGCCGTTTCAACCCATTTGACCTGGAACGATCGATCCGAGGCGCGCACGACGCTCGTCACCTGCACCGATACGGTTTGCTCGCCGATCCGCGCGAACGGATCGGCCGTGCGGGCATAGCCGCTCAGAAATTGTGCGCCGCGCCGCGTCGTATGCGCATAAGCCTCGAGCCAGTGCTCGCGCATCACGACCGGGTCGAGCGAGACCGCACGGACGTGGGTGATGAAGCGCGCCAGATGCCACGCAATCTGCGGATCGGTCGGATGGTAGCCTGCTTGCGCCTTGCTGATGGCCTGTGCCTGGCCGAGACTATCGACCTCGACGACATAGGGCACGACGCGGCTCTTCATCGACTGCCAAAGCAGGCCGCTGCCGAGCCCGGCGGAGAGGACAAGGCTGCCGAATGCCATCAACCGCCAATTCTTCGCCTGGACCCGCGCCGAGCCGATCCGTTCATCCCAGAGCTGACCGGCGCGCTGGAATGGCGTCGCGGGTTCCGGGGTGCGTCCGTAGCGCTGGACGCTGCGCTTGAAGTGACCCGAGCCGAACATGTTCAGTCCTCCCTTTCCTTGATGTCGGGCGTCGCGGCCGCGCCGCCGCGATCGCCTTCCTTGAGCGTCTGAAGAGCGGTGTGACGATGAGCCCGAGCGGACTGCTCGTGCTGGAGGCGCCGTGCCCAATCGGGCATGCCACCTCGATCGGTGGATGCCGACGTGCTGGTCGCGCTGCCGCCGCCAAGCGCCCGAAACGCGGCTTGGCGGCCGCGCTCCGCGGCTGCGCCCAAGCCGAGTCTCTCGGACATCGCGCCCTTGGCGCTATTTCCCGCTGCGCGCGCCACCCCGCCGAGGCCGCTGCCGACGCTCGGGCTCGCTGCGGTGTCGCGGCCAAGCGCGTAGGCGGTCGACGCGCCGGTTCCCATGCTCGTTCCCGCACGGATCGCGCCCAATGCAGCGCCGCCCGCCATCCGCGCGGCACCGAAGGTGGCGCCGCCTGCCAGCATCGTCGCGCCGGCCGCACCGATGGTCGTGCCGAGCGCTGCTCCGGCGCCGAGTTGGGGTCCACCCGCCACCAGCCCCGAGGCAATCGACGGTCCGAAAATTCCGAGGCCGAAGAGCGCCAGCGCCGCAAGGACGAGGCTCATTGCGTCGCCGAGCGTCGGCTCGCGGCCCGCGAGTGCATTGGTGAACTCGCCGAAGAAGCCCGAGCCGATGCCGACGATGACCGCGAGCACCATGACCTTGATGCCCGATGACACGACGTTGCCGAGCACGCGTTCGGCAAGGAAACTCGTTCGGTTCCAAAGGGCGAACGGCACGAGGATGAAGCCGGCGAGGCTCGTCAGCTTGAACTCGATGACGCACACGAACATCTGAACCGCGAGCATGAAGAAGGCGAGGATCACGATCGCCCAGGCGAACAGCAGCACCGCGATCGGGACGATATTGTCGAAGAACGTCGTGAACCCGAGCATCTCGGCAGCTTGGTCGAGGAGCGGCTTGGCCGCGCTGAAGCCGGTGCTCGCGAGCCATCCGGGCTGGAGCAGCTGATCGGGACCGATTGTGCCGCCGCCTGCGGTCAGCCCCGCCTGGGCGAACGAGCGGAAGATGATGTCGGCGAGGGTCGAGAAGCTGTTCAGGATGAACGCGAAGACGCCGACATAGAGAATCTTCTTGATGAGCCGTCCGAGAACGTTGTCCTCGCCGCCCATCGCCCAGAACAGGCCCGCGAGCGTGATATCGATTGCGATCAGGGTCGCGGTCAGAAACTGGACGTCGCCGCCAAGCAGCCCGAACCCGCTATCGATGTAGCGGATGAAGGCGCCCATGAAGCGGTCGATGACGTTGAGGTCGTTCACTGCTCGACAATCCTGTTGGGGGTGGAGACCGCGAGGCCCGGCGGGGGAGCGGCGCCGGACCTCGCGGCGGGCGGAGGACACGGGGGCTGAATGCCCTCCGCCCTTTCCGGCCGCGCCTATTGAGGGGTGTAGGCGTTGCCGGAATCGAGGAACTTGGCGGTGGCGGCGCGTGCATCGGCCTGGGATTGCACGCGGCGCGCACGTTCGATCGCGTCGGCGCGATATTGCGCCGCCATCAGGTTCTGGAGTTGGAACTGCTGCTTGGCGACGAGTGCCAGAAGCTGATTGGTCGCCTGCTGGGCTTGCAGCGCGCCTTCGGCGCTTTGGCTGCGGGCGGTGATGCCGTTCAGCGTGCGCGCATCCGCGGCGATGTTCTCGACGACCTGAGCCTGTACGCCCATGGTCTGACGCAGTGCTGCCTTCGATGTGTCGAGCCGATTGCGCGCATCGACCACATGCTGATCGTTGGTGAGCGCCGCGTCGAAGCGGTCCGGAAAGAGCCGAGCGAACTGCTGGTCGAGATTGTCCACCCGAAACTGGACGCCCCGAGCCTCATCCATGAGCTGGTCGATCTGGCGCAGCGACGCGGTGATCGCCTGCATCTCGGGGAAGCTGATCGTGCTCAGATTCCTGGCCTGGTTCAGAAGGCTTTGGGCTTCATTCTGGAGCGAGCGGATCTGGTTGTTGATCTGCTGAAGCGTGCGCGCGGCGGTCAGTACGTTCTGGCTATAGTTGCTGGGATCGAAGACGGTCCACTGGGCTTCGGCGGGTGTCGCGGGCACGATCGCGCCGGCGAGTAAACCGAGCGATGCGACGCTGAGGGCACCGGCGGTGACATGCTTTCGGACTGGGGAACGGCGCATTTTTGTTACTCCTTGGGGCTTGGGTCGGGGAAATCGGCGAGGAGGTCGGCGGCCCAGCCGAGGCCGGCGGACCGCAGGAACCGCGCGGCGAAATCGGCGCCGCCATGATCGGCGAGGAGCGCGTCGATGCGCGCTTGCGTGTCGGGATCGGAGGCGCCGCACAAAGCGAGCGCGATCGGTTCGAGCCCGAGCTCGAACAGCCGGTTGCCGCGGGCGGACTGGAGATAATAATGCCGCTTCGGCGTCGCGCGACTGATCAGCTCGACCTGGCGGTCATTGAGGCCGAATCGTTCGTAGGCGGCGCGCGCTAGCGGTTCGATCGCCCGGTCGTTCGGCAGGAAAATCCGCTGCGGGCAGCTTTCGATGATCGCAGGCGCGATCGTGCTTTCGGCCACATCGGCGAGACTCTGGGTCGCGAACAGGACCGCGACATTCTTCTTCCGCAAAACCTTAAGCCATTCGCGAATGCGCGCGGCGAACAGCGGATCGTCGAGGAAGATCCAGGCTTCGTCGAGAACGAGCAAGGTCGGACGGCCGTCGAACCGTTGCTCGAGGCGATGGAACAGATAGGTGAGCACCGGTGCGACCACACCGGCATGGCCCATCAGCCCTTCGGTCTCGAAACATTGGACGTCGGCGAACGCGAGCCGCTGCTCGGCGGCATCGAGCAGACGTCCGTACGGACCGTCCAGCGTGTAGGCGCCGAGCGCGGTACGGAGCGCGTTCGACTGGAGGAGAAGCGAAAGACCGGTGAGCGTGCGTTCG
This sequence comes from uncultured Sphingomonadaceae bacterium, assembly GCA_946479505.1. Next base: position 45,684 of record CAMLGC010000008.1, on the reverse strand, counting down.
TCGGCGGGTGCGGACGCAAGGCTTTCGAGCGCCGACCAGACCGCCTCCTTGACCTCGGGCGTGACGGCAATTGTCTCGTGGCTGAGCAACGCGCAGATCCACTCGGCGGCCCACGCCCGTTCGCTCGGATTTGCGATGTCGCGCAGCGGCTGGAACGCGAGCGTGTCGCCGGCATCGCCGGCAAGGCCGAGCGCATGGTGCGCGCCGCCCATTGCGAGGACCGCGGCGCGTGCCGAGAGGCCCTTGTCGAAGAGATAGATCTGGGCATCGCGATAGCGACGAAACTGAAGTGCGATCAACGCAAGGAGCACGGACTTGCCTGCCCCTGTCGGGCCGACGACGAGCATGTGGCCGACGTCGCCGACATGGGTGGAAAGCCGGAACGGCGTCGAGCCCGAGGTTCGCGCAAGCAACAGCGGCGGTCCGTCAAGATGGGCATTGCGCGCCGGACCCGCCCACACGCTTGAGAGCGGCATCAGATGCGCGAGATTGAGCGTGTGGAGGATCGGCTGCCGGACATTGGCATAGACCTGGCCGGGCAAGGAGGAGAGCCACGCTTCGACGGCGTTGACGCCCTCGCGCACGAGCGTGAACCCGAGCCCGTTGACGATCCGCTCGACGCTGCGGACCTTTTCCTCGACGCGCGCCCGATCGTCGTCGGCGAGCGTGATCGTCGTCGTGAGGAAGCCGAACGCGACATGATCGCCGCCGAGCGCCTGGAGCGCGAGATCGGCATCGACGACCTTGTTGTCGGCGTCGCTGTCGAGGAGTTGCGCCGGTTGATTGTACATCACCTCGCGCAGCAGCTGGGTGATCGACTTGCGTTTGTTGAACCATTGGCGGCGCAGCTTGGTCAGCACCTTGGTCGCATCGGTCTTGTCGAGGGCGATGAACCGGGTGACCCAGCGATATTCGAAATCCTGGTGGTTGAGCGCGTCGAGCAGTCCCGGCCGGCTCGTGTTCGGGAAGCCGAGCAGCGTGAGCGTGCGCAGGTGGCGGTCGCCCAGCCGCGGCTCGAGCCCGCCGGTCAGGGCTGTGTCGGCGAGCAGCCCGTCGAGATAGATCGGCGTCTCGGGGACGGCGACCGGATGACGGCGCGCCGAGATCACATTGTGGAGAAAGGTGAGCGTCTCGGCCGACCCGAGCGCGCGCATTTCGGGCATGAAGGCTGCGAACAGGTCGAGCGCGCGATCGGTTTCGGCGATGAAGCTCGCGAGCGCGGCGCGCCAGTCGCGCGCTTTGGCGGCCTCGGGCCGGTCGACCAGCGGCCGCCCGGCGCTCTCCTGGGCGTCTGCCGGCGGCAGCCAGACGAGCGTCAGACAATATCGGCTCTCGAAGTGCCGCCCCTCGGCCTCGAACCCGGCCCGCCGTTCCCGATCGACCAGCCAGGAGGCGGGGTCGGGAAAGTCGCTGTCGGGATAGCCGGGCGCTGCGCGGCGCTCGGCCTCGAAGAACAAGGCCCAGCCGGTGCCGAAGCGCTTGAGGACGTTGTTGGCGCGCGCGCACGCCGAGACGAGTTCGGCCTCGGTCGCGCTTTCGAGATCGGGACCACGAAAGGCCAGAGTGCGCTGGAAACTGCCGTCCTTGTTGAGGATGACACCGTCCGCGACCAACGCGGCCCAGGGCAGATGGTCGGCGAGCCGGTCGTCCCGCCGGCGATATTCGGCGAGGTTCAGCATGTGAAATGGCCCTTCTGCCGCAGATGGCGGAGCAAGACCGGCGCGAAATCGGGATCGCGCCGCGCGGCCATGACCGCGAGGCTGTGCCCCGCCGCCCAGAGCACGATCCCGACGATCCATTGCTGGAGCCCGAGACCGACGGCCGCGGCGAGCGTGCCGTTGATGATCGCGAGCCCGCGCGGCGCGCCGCCCAGCAGGATCGGCGCACCGAGGCTCTGATGGATCGGCGCCTCGAAGCCGTCGATATGCGCGCCTGTGCCGTTCACGCGACCAGCGCCCCGCCGCCGAACGAGAAGAAGCTCAGGAAGAAGCTCGACGCGGCGAACGCGATCGACAGGCCGAAGATGATCTGGATCAGCTTGCGAAAGCCACCTGCCGTCTCTCCGAACGCAAGCGCGAGCCCGGTGGTGATGATGATCAGCACCGCGACGATCTTGGCGACGGGCCCCTGGACCGATTCGAGGACCTGCTGGAGGGGCTCCTCCCACGGCATGCCCGACCCGGCGGCCTGCGCGCGGGTAGCGATGGTCAATGCAAGGGCAGTCGCCGCGCTGATCGGCACGGTTGAATGGCGGGCAAAACGCTGCGTCAGGTTCATGGCATCTCTCCTTCGGAATGGCTGGTGGGATCGGGAATGAGGTCGACCACCGCGTAGCCGCCTTGCGCGTCGACGCCGGCGACGCGCGCGATCGTCTCCACCCGGCGGGCAAGGCCGCGCCCGGCGATGAACACGATGAGGTCGATGGCGTCGGCGATCAGCCGGCGCGGCACGGTGACGACGGCTTCCTGGATGAGCTGCTCGAGCCGATAGAGCGCTGCGCCCGCGCTGTTGGCATGGACGGTCGCGATGCCGCCGGGATGGCCGGTGTTCCAGGCCTTGAGCATGTCGAGGGCTTCGCGCCCGCGCACCTCGCCGACGATGATGCGGTCGGGCCGTAGCCGCAGCGTCGAGCGGACGAGATCGGCGATCGAAACCTGGCCCGGCCGCGTGCGCAGCGCCACCGTGTCCGCGGCAGGGCTTTGCAGCTCGCGTGTGTCCTCGATGAGGATCACGCGTTCGTCGAGATGCGCCATTTCGGCGAGGAGCGCGTTGGCGAGCGTGGTCTTGCCCGAACTGGTCCCGCCGGCAACGAGGATGTTCTTCCGCTCGACCACGCCAAGCGACAGGAGCCGCGCCGCGTCGGCGGACATGATGCCGTCGTTCACATAATCGAGCAATGTGTAGAGCCGGGCGGCGGGCTTTCGGATCGAAAAGCACGGCGCCACCGCAACGGGAGGCAAGATGCCCTCGAACCGCTCGGCTGCGCCGTGGCCATAGGACGGGAGCTCGGCCGAGACGATCGGCGCGCCCGCGTGCACCTCGGTGCGCGCGTGGCTGGCAACGAGACGGATGATCCGCTCGACCTGAACCGCCTCGAGCCTGAGGTCGGTGTCGACACGGCCTTCGCCGAGCAGGTCGAGCCGCAGCGCGCCATCGGGATTGACCATGATCTCGATCACGCGCGGATCGCCGAGCGCCGCGGCGATCGCGGGTCCCATCGCGGTGCGCAGCATCGCGCGACGGCGGTCGGTCGAGCCGGCGCCGGTCATTGTCCGGACTCCGGTTCGGGGGCAGCGCCGAGCGTGCGGACGCCGCCGGCGAGCTGGCGGCCGAGCTGTGCCGCGAACCTTTCGAAGCGCTCGTGGCCGACGGCGACCGCCGCCGCGTCCGCGTCGGGCAAAGGGGCGGTGACCATCAGCTGATAGCGCACGAACAGCGACAGGCTTTCGAGCAGGATGTCGATGTCGCGCCGGGCGAGGCCCAAGTCGCGCGAGATGCGGTTCAGCCGCACCTTGAGCAGGTCATCGACCTGTCGCGTCGCGCGGCGCGCGAGCCAGTCGGCCAGCGCGTCGTTGACGATCCGCGATTTGTTGCCGCCGCGCCGGGCGGCAAGCGCTTCGAGCGCCTCGCCGATCTCGCGATCGATATAGAGGTTCTGCCGGATCTTCATGGGTCAGAACCCCGGCACCAGGTCGGGCTGGTCGCGGTCGAGCCCGTAGCCGCGTGCGACGGGGCTGAGGCCGCGAGCACGATCCATCGCGCGCGCTTCGGCAGCGACGTCGTCGTCTTCACCAACCTCCACTTTCTGCTCGGCGGCGGGCTCGGGCTCTTTTGCCGACTGCTCGGCCAATCCGGGGTGCCGCTGCTGCTCGAGGCCATCGTCCTGCTTTTCGGTGGACTCATCGGTCGCCGGTTCGAGGCGTTTGTCCGGCCGGCAACGCTGCCGCACCCAATCGTCAGCCCGCTGCGCGGGCCGGTCCGCATACGCGCCCGCCACCAGCTGCGGCGGCTCCAGAACACGCTGAGCGAAGTTGGCATCGGCATAATAAAGCAGCTTGCGCGCCCGGATCGGGGCGAGCCCCGAGACGAGCACGAGCTCTTCGTCGGCCGGGAGCTGCATGACCTCGCCGGGGGTCAGGAGCGCGCGGGCGGTTTCCTGGCGGCTGACCATGACATGCGCGAGCCAGGGCGCGAGCCGGTGACCGGCATAGTTGCGCATCGCGCGCTGCTCGGTCGCTGTGCCGAGCGCGTCGGAAATGCGCTTGGCCGTGCGCTCGTCATTGGTCGCGAACGCGACGCGGACATGACAATTGTCGAGAATCGAATTGTGGTCGCCATAGGCCTTTTCGATCTGGTTGAGGCTTTGCGCGATCAGGAAGGCGCGGATGCCGTACCCGGCCATGAAGGCGAGGCTCGTCTCGAAGAAGTCGAGCCGTCCGAGCGCAGGGAATTCGTCGAGCATCATCAAGAGCTGGCGGCGAGAGCCGCGCTCGCCGCGCGCATCGAGCTGCTCGGTCAGGCGACGGCCGATCTGGTTGAGCACGAGGCGCACCAGCGGCTTGGTGCGGCTGATGTCCGACGGCGGGATGACCAAATAGAGCGACAGCGGCTGCTTTGCTTCCATGAGATCGGCGATCCGCCAGTCGCAGCGCGAGGTGACCTCGGCGACGGTCGGATCGCGATAGAGGCCGAGGAACGACATCGCGGTCGAGAGCACGCCCGAGCGCTCGTTGTCCGATTTGTTGAGGAGCTCGCGCGCGGCCGAAGCGACGACGGGATGGACGCGCGGGTGCTCTTTGTCGCCGAGGTGATTGGTCGACATCATCCGCTTTAATGTGTCGATGAAGCTTCGCTGCGGGTCGGAAAGGAAGGTCGCGACGCGCGCGAGCGTCTTTTCTTCCTCTGCATAGAGGACGTGGAGAATGGCGCCGACCAGCAGCGAATGGCTGGTCTTCTCCCAATGGTTGCGCCGCTCGAGCGCGCCTTCGGGATCGACGAGGATATCGGCGATGTTCTGGACGTCGCGGACCTCGTTGGCCCCGCGCCGCACCTCGAGCAGCGGATTGTAGTGCGCCGACCGCGGATCGGTCGGGTTGAACATCAGGCAGTGCGAGAATTTGGCCCGCCAGCCGGCCGTCAGTTCCCAGTTTTCGCCCTTAATGTCATGGATGACGGCCGAGCCGGTCCAGGAGAGCAGGGTCGGCACGACGAGGCCGACGCCCTTGCCGGAGCGCGTGGGAGCGAACGCCATGACATGCTCGGGTCCGTCGTGGCGGAGATAGCGGTCGTCCCAACGGCCGAGGAACACCCCGGCATCGCCAAACAGCCCGGCCCCGCGCATCTCGCGCGGCTCTGCCCAGCGCGCCGACCCATAGGTCGTGACATGCCGCGCCTGCCGCGCGCGCCACAGCGAGCCGGCAACGGCGGCGGCGCACCCAACAAACCCGCTCGCCCCCGCCACCATTCCGGCCCGATCAAAGATGCGCGGCGCATAGGCATCATAATGGTACCACCAGCCGAACAGCGCCCAGGGACGATAGACTGGCAGAGTGCCAAAGCGGAACCAAGGAAGCCCAAGCTCAGGCTGATAGGCAAGCTCGGCGGCCGCCCATTGGGTTGCCGCCCACAGCCCTGCGAGAACGATTCCGAAGACGATCAGGATTTGACCGATCAGCAGCTTGGTGGGCGTCACGTCGAAGCTCCCGTTCGCCGACCACCAGGGTCAGGCGTGAACGGGCACCATGCTCTGCCGTGGCGGCGTCAAACGGAACGGTGCTGATGGGACCAGATGGGCCGAACGCGGCTACCACTCGACGAAATCGCCAGTACGCGGCGCCACGGATGGATGTGAGAACATGCTTGAGAACATGTGCCGGCGCCTTGGCTATAGCGCCGGCAATCCTTCCGGACGCCGCGGCCGCCGAACGGCGACGCCCCCGTTTTAGGCACGAGGCAACGACACGGACAAGCATCGGCTGCTCGCCGCAGCAGGCATGAAGAATCCAGCGCTAACCGCGATCAGGTGATGCCGCGAGCCGGCGCTCGCAAACCTCTTTCACCAATGTCTGGAGAATTCCGACGCGCTCGGCGATCCAGCGCATCTCCTCGTCGGTCACCTTGTATTCGGGGGAATAGCGGGCGTTCACGTAGGCCAGCCGCAGCAACTCGAAACAGCGACGGGAAAACTTGTCGTCGCGCGGCCAGGCATCGATCAACTCGGGCGCGAGCTCCTCGCAATGCGATCGCAGGAAATTGAGCTTGTGCGATTTCGGGCTGTAGAGGGTCAACACAAGCAACGTGCAATGATAGAAACGCTCGACCGCTTGATGGTAATTAAAAGCAGCTTCTTTTGGACGTCCGATTTCCCGATAATAAGTGGCTCCCTGCGCAAAGGCGGCAGCGCTAGAAAACCATTCCGTGAAATGTGTTTCCGCTTCAGCATGCGCCATTTCGGGCGGTAGCTCCCGCGGCTGAGTGAAGCAGAAGCCCTCCGCTTCGTAGAGCGCCACCCCTTGCCGAATGATGTCGAGGAAAAACGGTCGACCGTGTTCGAGTTCGCGGTTCACCTCCTTCAGCGTATGGACGATCAGGTTGACGGGCGCACTGAGCGACTTGGCGATCATCATCTCGCGCATCAGCCGATCCTCGGTCGCCGACCAATAATCCACGAAATCGGTGAGCCGCTGATAGTTGACCACAACGAGGATGTCATAGTCGGATTTGTAGCCGCCGATCGGATCATCGACCCAATCGCCCCGAGCATAGGAGCCGTAGAGCACCAACTTCAGAATGCGCGCCTGCTTGCCCGCGCTCCCGCGCGTCGCCGCCTCGAACTCCTCAAAGATGACGCGCACGATGTGCGCGAGGTCACGCTGTTTCGATGGCGGAAGGTGATCGAGGCCGGTTTTCATCTTTCTCATTCCTAGCCGGAGGCGGCCGCGCCGCCAACTCGCAAGAGAAGGCACATGGCCGGCCCGCCTCTCCAATTCAGATGAACCCGGCACGGGCCGCGCGCGCTCTTGCTCTCAAGCGTCTTCGCCAAGGCAAAAGCAGGCACCCGCGCGGCAGCGTGAGGAGCAAGGTGCAAGGTCGGCAAGGCGCAGGCTGCGGCAGCGTCGCAGGCAAGTCTGGCCGGGCGCACCGACCGATCGCCAAGCGCGAGTGCGGGCGGGGCCGCGATCAGACACCGCGCCCTGTCCGGGAATGCGAAGCCGACCGGCAGAGCGCGTCAGCAGCCCCGCGCCATCGGAACAGCCGAAGGGTGTTCGCGCCAGGGATCGACACCGGAGGCCGAGACGCAACGCGGCTCGGCGGCGATGGCGCAGCCAAGCCGGAGAGCGCGGTCGCGCCGGCCAGGCGCGAGGCGTCAAAGCCGGTCGGCTCGTCTGCAAGGACAGCATGCGCTCCAAAAGAATGTCCGGCCTGTGACAGCCGAAACGCCCCCCGGTCGCATGTTGGCGGCATGTGTGACGGAGCGGTATGTCGGGATTGCGCCCTAATCTCGGCCGTTCGGCGGATCACTCGGCGACGCCGAAAGCGGTCGTAGTTTAGCGCATGGAACCATACGCCAATCCGCCGGTCGCGCATGATGATCCACCAGCGCCTTCGCAGCCTTGCGCCGTGAGGTGAGCTTGTTGCGCCGCGCGATCGAAGGATTGACGTCGGAGCGCCAGAATTAGCCCGATTACACCCCGACTCTGACGGATTCTCAAGCAGGCTTATGGCGTTCGCACCCGTAATCATTGTGTGCTTGGCAGGCTGGGGATCAGGGGTTGTTGCCGAGCTGCGGAACCGCCCGACGTTGTGAACTGAAATGATTTTGCGAAGCATCGTCCCCCGGCTCCCTTTGTTATATTTTTCCGATCATGCCGGCACCGGGACGGCCGCAACCACCATGAGGTCGGCAGCCGAAAGGCCGTAGAGCGCACTCACTCGCGCCTCTATGTCCACGCGCAACTCCGCGATCCGCCGTTCCTGCAGCTTGTAGTTATGGGGTGTGCGGGCGGCCTTGAACCCATCAGTCGCAGCGATCATTTCGCCCACCAGTTGCTCGATATCGGCGCGCTGGGCGGGCGTGGCCGCCGGGATCGGCAGATGCTTGATGAACTGCTTGCCGTGCGAATAATATCCGCCTTGAAAGGCGCTCGTATTCGTCCGCACCATGGCCTCGCATAGAGGATGATGGAGGATGGCGAGCAGAAAATGATTTGTTTCATCTGCGCCGTCACGCGGGCGGATGAGATAATAAGGCCCGTTGCCGCCGCCGGTCATAATGACATTATCTTCGTCATAGGCATACCGCGCTTCTCGCGACAAAATCGGCAGGATAATCTTGGGCGAATTGAACTTGGTGAGACTCTGCGAGCGGCCGAACTGGTAGAACTGACGATCGGCAGCCGCGCCGCCGACGATATTGCGCCGTTCAAGCTCCTCGCGTCGCGCCGTCAGGTAGGCAAGCGCCAAGGGATAGTGGGCAGCCATATCGGCGGGCTGGATCAGCCGCGCGATCTGCCCCTTGCCGCCGGGCACGACCTCATAAGGAAAGATCATCCACGCATTGGCCTCGGCGCGCGTGTAGGGGAACAGCCGTCCGTCATGAATGCAAGGAAGAACAATGCCGCGCTCGATCGGCCAGTCCCGCCCTTGCCACCGCAGGGTCAAGGTGGCGGCGTTCGAGGCAACCTCCCGAAAGATAAATGCCGCGTCGTTGCTGGTCTGGACGCCAACGAATATTTCCGCAGCCTCTCCCAGCTCGCGGCCGCAGGCTGCGCGGACGCGCGCGAATAGAGCGCGTGTTTCTTCATCGGCGAATTCCCATGGCGCATCTGTCAGATCAGCCGAATTCAGACGGCTTTGATTGCCGGCGAAACCGTAGCGCCAGGCCTCCAGTTCAGCGACACGCTCCACGCCTATGTCGGCGGTGCCGGTGCGATCGAGGATCAGGATGCAGGTATAGTTCAGGGCTTGGCGGCCAAATACCTGCTGGACGCCGAAATGGACAATCTCTTCGACCGTTTGCGGGGCGGTCACGAGCTGACGCAGGGCGCGCCCCGACTGAACCACCATGAACTTGTGCGGTACGATGAAACCAAGACGGCCTGCAGGCTTGGTGAGGCTCAGGGATCGCTCGATAAAGAGCGCGTATTTGTCGAAATTGTCCTGCCGCGCTGTCGTGTAGGGCGATTGCCGGCTGTTGTAGAACGCGGCCTCCTCGGGCGAGTAGGCCTGCATGTTCTGAATGCGAATATAGGGCGGATTTCCGACGATGACGTCAAATCCCTGCCGCGCGTGTTCGGCCGGAAATTCGTTCGGCCAACTGAATGGATTAACCTTCTCGAACAAGCGATGCGGTAGCGCGCCTCGCGCCGCCGTCCATTCGACCTGGCTGACCAAACTATTACCCGCGCGCAAGGTGTCATCAAGCGCGGGGAGAGCGGGCGTGCCCGTCCGATCGACGAATTCACGCAGGCCGACGCCGGTTTCGTCCTCGATGAGCTTCAGCATCAGGCTGAAGCGGGCAACTTCGACGGCGTTGGGATCAATATCGACGCCGCGCACATGGGCGAGAAGAATACGGCGCTTTTCGTCGAACGTGAGACGCCATTGACCCTCTGCGACTTCATAGATCGTGCGGCCGACATGTTTGGCGCGATCGTTGGCCTGATACCATGCGAGATAATGGTCGGTCAGAAACTCAAACATTGACAGAAGGAAGATGCCCGAACCGCAGCAGATATCGGCAACGGTGAAATCCGCCAGCGCCGCGGGCGACTTGCCGGCGATCGCCGGCCCCATGGTCCGCTGCACGATGGCATCGACAATGTAGCGCGGGGTGGGAACCACGCCACCGCTCTCCCGCACCTCGGGCTTTGCCGTGATCTCGACCAAACCCTGATCGGTGAAGGTTATCACCTCCCCAAGGAACTGTTCGTAGATTTCGCCCAGCACTTCCGTTTCAACGACGGCGAAGGTGTAGGGACTCTGCGGGTAGTAAAGCTCCTCGATGATCCCGCTCAGCACGTCATCGCTGATACGGATTCCCAGCCGTTCATCGTCCAGCAGGCGGAAAAGGCCCGAATCGTAAAAGGCATCAGCGCGCCGGAGTTCGACCATAAGCGCGTCGAAGGCGTTGGCGGCGACCAATCCCCGCAACGTCTCATAACGCTCAATATCGCGATCTTCGCAGATACGCAGGAACACGATGCGCGAAAGGAAGAGCTGCACCGCATAGGTCAGCTCGGGCGGTGTCAGGTTCGGGCTGTGATGGTGTATGTCGACCGCCAGGCGTTCGCGCCACGACCGCACCTGGCGCAGGAAGAAATCATCAAACTGCTCTGCGCCGTGCCGCGTGACATCGACCGCAAAGCGGCGGTCGAAGTCGCCGGAATATACGACACTGCGCGATAGCAACGCCCATAACTCATCAAATCGCGCGTCGAACTCTTCGTATCCGATCAGCGTCATGCGCGCGACGTGGGCCTCGTCGGTTGCGCCAGGAAGCGGCACGCAATCGTAAATGGCGAGTTGATGGAAGTTCGTCAGAACCGAAATCGGCAGGCTGGCCGAATATCCGTAGCGCCTCGTCTGGAAGGCCGCATCCCTGCTGCGATCAATCCGAACGCTGGGCTTCTTCGCCTCGACGAACAGCTTACGCTGACGCGCAAGGCGCAATTCATAGTCCGGCCGCTTGGACAGTTTCTCCTCGCCGACCTCGACGGTGGCCTCCTCCACCACCTCGCGCAGCCCAAGGGACTGGCCCTTCGCGTTATAAACGTCCCAGCCCAAGGCCACGAGGAGCGGGGTGATATAGTCGGTTCGCGCCTGTGTCTCGTTGTAGGCGGCACTGAGATAATCAGCTTCATTGCGTTTGAATTTGGCGACCAGCTCGGCAATGCGGGCACGGGCGGCCGCCTTCTGCGCGGCCTCCGTCATTTCGCGGGGCCCGCGACCTTCGGTCCTCGCCGCCGTGAATTGCGACGATTACGCATTTTCGTCCAAACACCCTTGAGCAGGGCGCATTCGGCGGACGAAAGCCCCATGTGCTCCCTCAGAACGATACGGGCATTTTCCTCCAGCACGTCATCGAGACGGCCGGCACGGATCAGCTTGTCTGCATCGGCGAGGGACATGGCACCATTGAGCTTGGCGGGCATAAGCAGGCGCTCTGCCTCGGTCGGCTCCAGTTCCAAAACCCCGCCGCCATAGCTGCGCCCTTCAATCTCTGCAGATGCGGCCGTCAGCCAAGTGTAGGTGTTGGCGATGATGCGTTCGGCCTTGGCACCCTTGCTGCGCATACGGTGGATTGTGTCGGTGGACGTGGCCTCCGACGTATTCAGGACCATGCGCGGAAAGTCGTAAATCTGACGGAACGCAAAGCCGTCAGGGGTCCAGACGGATGGGACCGTGTACCAGGGCTTGCGGATCGAGCACTTATATCCCTTGTGGAAGAGCTTGCTTTCGCCCTCCTCGATATACCGCTTGAGTTTCGGGCTAAGCTTCTGGAGCTGGGCCGGGCTGATATTGAGAAGATGCACTCGGTCGCCGGCAGCAGCCAGCGATCTCCAGTCGCCTTTACCAAGGCGCGTGCCCTTGAGCTGCACGGATCGCGAAACCAGCGGCGTGGTGTATCCTTCGATACCCAAATCGGCGACCTGATCTCCAGATAGAACGAAAAACTCGTTCTTGCCGGTGACGACGCCCACGTCGATCGAGGCATGAGCGGACATGGCGGCGGTGATCTCCGCATCGCGCAGCGCCCGCATGAACTCGATCTGCTTGTTGTCGAGGAAGTATTTCAGCCACTTCTCATTGTCGTGCTGGATGATCTTCGGCTTGGCCGTCTTGAGCAGCACGGTCGGCCTGCGATCGGTGATATCGGAAACCAAATCGGCTTCCGTCATCGCAACGCGGCATTTGTTATGCTCCGAGGCTCGCTTAAGCGCGCCATCGGCCATCAGCAGCACAACCTCCTGCTCGGCTTTTTCAAAAAACAGCTCATTGCACGCCACGATGTCGATGCGCTTAAAACGATCGGTCAGGAAAGACCGAAGCTGCGCGGCATAAGTGACCTGCAGAATTTCCGCAGGAAGCACGAGGGCGAGGCGACCGCCCACCTTGAGGCTCGCCGTGGCGGCGACCACGAAGGGCACCCAAATATTGGTCAGCTTGTTCGGGGTGAGTCCCTGATCCCCCATAATAGCCATGGCGCGGGTGCGATGCGGCTCGGGGAATGACTGGTAACGGATAAAAGGAGGATTCCCTATGATGACATCATAGGCGGGCTGATCAACGCCCTGCCACCAGCCGAAGAAATCGGAGTTTTGGATGACCGCATCGGCCGCCTTGCCGAGAAGCTGCTTGAGGCGCGCGCGGGCGCGCTTCGCCTCTGCCGCGACGATCTCGACGCCCTTGAGGTTGTTGGCGATCTGGTCGGCGTTCGCACCGAGCGCCTGAAACCTGTGCATGGCCGCCTCGATGAAAGCACCATCGCCGCAGCTCGGCTCCAGCACCGTGTCGCCGGCATCCTGAATCGCCCAGGCGCAAAGCCATTCGGCAACGCGCGACGACGTGTAATAACCGCCGCGTAGTTTGTCCTGGTCAAGATCGGCATAGCGGCCCCTGACTTCTTGTGGCGTGCCTTCACGGGCCGGTGCCGGCTTGGATTTTACGCGAACGGCGGTCATTCTTTCCCCACATGCAGAAGCGGCATGTCGTCCTTCAAGAGGCGGTCAATCGCCTCGCGGACCACCCACGCAACTGAAACTCTGTTCTTTTTGGCAATCTCGTTCAACTCGCGGTGCTGCTCCGCCGTCAGGCTGATAGACAGCCGGGCTGATTTATCATCTTGAATTTGAGCGGTGGCGGGCATCGCGGTTTCACCCTTGCATCGTTCTGCACCACGTTACACCAAGGTGGTGACATTTGCCAATCAGTCCCACGCTGGAATTCGATCATCGCAACCGACTTAGATGATCCGCTTGCGCTCGGAGGAGCGCGGTCATGCGCGTCCTGCGCATCTCGATCGCGTCCATAAGCCAGATTTGTGCGCGATCGAATTAGCCGTGATTGTCTTAGAGAATTCGCCAAATTGGCCGCGTTTTCGGCCTTACGAACGCCAGCGGAAAATCAACGTCCAAATTTTGAGTGTTACCCAGGCTGTTACCTGACCTGGCTCCGAAATTGAGCCGCCCCTTGGGCGAGGCAGTATCTATATGAAATATAGTCGGAAATGGTGGACGCCCTAGGCTCGAACCTAGGGCCGGCTGATTAAGTCGGCTGGTCCGGGTGGCGGCTTCGCCGCCTCATCTGCCGAAAAGCCGTCAGTCCGCTACCGGCCCCAACTTGGTCATAAGTTGAGTTAAGAGGAAACGGCGGGAAGTGGACCGATTGACGGTCCGCTCCTAGGCGCTTCTTTGCGGAAAAGGCTCTCTAAATATTCCATCCTGCCGTTCCGGTTTCAATTTTCGTGGCGATTACTCCTGAAACGCACCTATGCTGGCGCTTCGTATAGGGAGGACAAGTTGATCGCCCCGCTCACCCGGAAGAAGAAGGACGGGACGCCGTATACGCGTCCCGACAATGTCGAGGCGCTGCTCACCGTCCTCAGCGACCTCCCACGGGAGGCGCTACTCAAGCGGGCCCGCATCCGCGGCCGCAAGGATCCCGCCTATGTGCCAAGCGAATGCCTGGTGCACCTCATCCGCGCCACCCGCGTCGAGAACTCCTCAGCCTGGTTCGAGCGCCTCTACAAGGTGCTCGCCGAGCGCGTCATGCGGGCGGTCCCGAGCACGGCGTCGGGCGGCACTGCGTCCGCCACTGACGAACGCATCCGCGACGCCGTCTTCGACCGCTTCGTCGAGCTGCTTGCGAAGGACCGCGCCGAGGTGGACGACAGGCTCGACTTCTTTGAGGCGCGGTTCGACCTCGCCATCAAGCGGCTCCGGCTCGACGCTCAAGAGCGAGTGTGGCGCGAGGTCAACCGCGGCGACTCGATGGACGATGAGGAGGGCGACGTCGCCGACGCCGCTGCAGTCGCCGTCGCGACTAATCCGCTCGACGCGGAAATTTTTTCCGATCCGCTTTTCCGGGAGCGGCTCTACGTCGCGATTGACACGTTGCCGCCGGAACAAAGCAGGACCATGCACCTCCTGTTGATCGGATGGCAGATCCATTCGAGCGACCCGTCGGTCATGACGATCGCGAAGGCCCTGGGCTGCTCGGATCGGTCGGTTCGCAACTATCGGGACCGAGCGCTAAAGAGGCTCGGCGCCCTGTTCAATCCTGGGGACGACGAATGACCGCCACCAACCCGCCGCTCACGCTAGAGGCCGTGCTCGACCTGTTCCAGATGGAGGACGTCCACGACGGCGACGTCCTCGCCCGCTACGTCGGGGCGCACCCTCAGTTCGCGCCGCAGCTGATCGACTTCTCCCGGCTGATCGCCACGCCCGATGCCGAAGACGAGCGCAGCTTGACCGCCACCGAGCAGTCCCGCATCGACGCGGCGTGGATCACCCACCAGGCTGCCCGATCGGACCCCGCAACCGGCGCCGATCCCCTGGCCCGTCTCTCCGGAGAACTGGGCAAGGCGCTCGCCGTGAAGCTTGGCGTGCCGCGGCAGGTGGTCACCTGCTTCCGCGAGCACAGGGTGCTCGCGTCGAGCGTCCCGGGTTCCGTGACGCGGGAGCTGTCCGGGGTGCTGGGCGTTCCTCCGGCGCACGTGATCGCTGCCATGGCACGCCCTCCGGTGCCGATGGCGATGACGAGAAGCTACAAGTCGGACGGTCCACCCGGGTCGGACGCGCAGGCCACGTTCGAGCAGGTGCTGAAGGACGCCGGCGTGCCCGAGGCCGACCGCGTTCGGCTGCTGGCCGACGACTGACGCGTGGACGCCATCGAGCTTGGACGTCGCCGTGCCGCGGAACTGCACGCCAACGCGGTAGCGCGTGGACTCGATCCGACGGATCCCTACGCTTTCGCCGTCGCAATCGCGAACGATCGCGGCCTCGACGTCGACACCGCGAACCCGGGCGCCACCGTCCTCGACAACGGACGCGCGACGCTGGTTCCGGAGGATGACCTCATCATCCATGAGAACGTCGGGTCCCCCTTCGAGCAGGCGTTCCTCGTCGCCCACGAGATCGGACATCACGAGCTCGGGGACGGAACCTCCTCTCCCACGGTCACCGAGGCCGATCCCGCCCGGGCCGCGGAGCCTTCACCAACGGGCATCGACCGCGTGGTGGACTACGGCCGCCGGCAACGGCGCGAGGTCCAGATGGACCTCTTCGGGCGCGAGCTCCTCCTCCCGCGCGAGGTGGTTTGCCGCCTCCACCTCGAGGGCGGCCTGACCGCGTCCGCCATCGCCGAGCGTATGCGCGCGCCATTTGACGTCGTCGCGCAGCAGCTCCTCGACGGGCTTCTACTCCCCGCAATCGAACTCGACGACAAGGTTCGCAAGGTACATCCACTAAATAAAGCCCAAGCGGACGCAGCCGCCCATCGCGGCGGCCCCTACCTGCTCGAGGCCGGACCCGGCACCGGCAAGACCCAGACTTTGACCGCGCGGGTCGTCCAGCTGCTCGACGAGGACGTCGATCCCAAGAGGCTCCTCGTGCTCACCTACTCGAACAAGGCAGCCGGCGAAATGGCGGACCGCATCGCTGCGGAGCGACCCGAGAAGGCCGCGGCGGTGTGGATCGGCACGTTTCACGCGTTCGGGCTCGACCTCATCCGGCGCCTCAGCGCCGAGTTCTCGCTGCCCGACGATCCACGGCTGATGGACCGGGTCGAGGCGGTCGAGTTGCTCGAACGCGAGTTCCCGAAGCTCGAGCTCGAATACTACCAGGACCTCTACGATCCGACCCGGCTGATCGGCGACATCCTCGCGGCGATATCGCGGGCGAAGGACGAGGTGGTCGCCGCCGAGGACTACGCGCGGTACGCCGAGGCGATGCGCGTCGCCGCGATCGGCGACGAGGCGCGGACGTCCGAGGCGCTCAAGTCCGCCGAGGTGGCGCGGGTCTACGCCCTCTACGAGAGGATCAAGCGCGAACGGCGGGCGGTCGACTTCGGCGACCTCGTCTCGCTGCCCGTCGAACTCCTCGAGCGGCGCCCCGACATCGCCGCGAAGCTCGGCGGGATGTATGATCACCTGCTCGTCGACGAATATCAGGACGTCAACCGCGCCAGCGTGCGGCTGCTCAAGGCGATGCGCCCCGCCGGCGAAAACCTCTGGGTCGTCGGCGACGCGCGGCAGTCTATCTACAGGTTCCGCGGAGCGTCCCCGGTAAGCACCTCAAAGTTCACGACGGAGGACTTCCCCGGCGCCAGGTCGGGCAGGCTGGAGATCAACTACCGCTCGTTCGACGAGATAGTCACCGCCTACTCCGCGTTCGCGGTCGGCATGACGGCGAGCACGACGGAGACGCGGCTGAAGGCCGACCGCGGTCCGTGCGCGATCCCGATCGAGCTCAGGACCCGCGCGGTGAAGGACGAGCAGTCGATCGCGATCGCCGACTGCATCGCCGAGATGCACTCGGCGGGGTTCGCCTACCGCGACCAGGCCGTGTTGTGCACCGGCAACGAGCGGCTCGGCGTGATCGCTCGGGATCTCGAGCGCATGGGAATCCCGGTCCTCTTCCTCGGCAGTCTGTTCGAGCGCGCCGAGGTCAAGGACCTCCTCTCGCTACTGTCGCTGCTCGCGGATCGAAGGGCGATGGGCCTGGTTCGCGCTGCCAGCATGACGGATTTCGCCATGTCGCTCGACGACGTCGGCGCCGTGCTAGCCACGCTGCGCGACGACGAGCGGGAACCGCTCGACTGGCTCGACGCGCGAAGGGATCTGCCGATCTCCGCGGATGGCCATGCCGCGCTGGACAGGCTGGCAGAGGCGCTCGAGGGCTTCGATGCCGACGCGCCGCCTTGGCGCACGCTCGCGGCCGTCCTATTCGACCGGACCCGCATCGCCGCCCGTATAGCCGAGGCGCGGTCGGTCGCCGAACGCAGCCAGGGCATCGCACTGTGGCAGCTGTTGAACTTCTTGCGCGTGCAGCCGCGCGAGCAGGGAAGGGCCGTGCCGCGCCTGCTGGACCGGATCCGGAGGCTCGTGGCGATCGGCGACGACCGCGATCTGCGGCAGCTGCCCGCCGCCGCGCAGGGACTAGACGCCGTCCGACTCATGACGATCCACGGCGCGAAGGGCCTCGAGTTCCGGTGCGTCCACCTCCCAGGCCTCAACCAGGACACGCTCCCGAGTCCGTCGAAGGCCCCTGCGTGCCTGCCGCCGGAGGGCGTCATCGCCGGACTGACCGGCGACGTGAAGACGGCGCTGCGCGACGGGGACGCGGAAGAGCGTGAATGCCTCTTCTACGTCGCCCTGTCCCGCGCACGCGACCGGCTCGTCATGTATGCCGCGACGGAGAAGGCCAACCACACCGCAAGACCACTGTCCGAATTCCTAAGCCGCCTTGGGACGGGCGTGGCCCGGAACACGCCCGACCTGATCCGCGCGCTGCCGCCCGCCCCGGAAGATGAACCGATCGCGCTAGTCATCGACGGGACGATCCGGTTGCGGGACTCGCAGGTGGCGATGCTGGATAAGAACAAGTGCAAGCGGCGCTTCTTCTACACCCACGTGCTCGGCATAGGGGGACGCCGGACCGAGACCGACTACATGAGGATGCACGAGGCAGCCCGGTCCGTCGTCCGCGCGGCCGTGCGGGACGGGCTCGACCTGTCGGACGACGCGCAGCTCCGCGCCGCCGTCGAGCGGGCCTGCGACGATCATGGCCTGGACACGCCCGGGAGCTTCGCGGAGCTGCGGGCGATGGCGGTCACGCTGGTGATGCGGTTCCGGCAATCGCGCCTAGCCCACCGCGCGGAGACCCCGGCCACGGTGCCGCTCAGCATCGGCGCCGATCAGATCGTGTTCAGCGCCGACGATGTCCTCGTCGACGCCCAGGGCGTCCGAATCTACCGCCGCATTCGCACGGGCGTATACCGCAAGTCGGACACCGAGAACCTCGGCGTCGCGACCGCGCTGCTCGCCCTCGCGGAAAACGCACCCGCCGCCGCCGCGGAGGTGGTGCACCTGATGAGCGACCAGGTCACGGCACTCGGCATGACGGCACGCGTGCTCGGCAACCGGCACGAGCTGCTGAACACCGTGATCGCGGGGATCCGCGCCGGCGCGTTCCCCGCGACCCCGTCGCAGCGCGTCTGCCCGGGATGCCCCGCCTTCTTCATTTGCGGGCCTGTCCCCGCCGGATCGCTGCAGAAAGATTTCTGACCGCCTTTCCGGTCGGCGGCGGCCGTTCCGATTGTCCCTTCGTGACCGGGTTGACCCGGCTGAACACGAAGGAAAAAGCAAGATGAACACCCCCGAACTCCCCGAATACGACGATGTCGGCGAAGCGATCCGCGAGGGTCGCCCTCTGCAGCCAGCCAAGACCTACCGCATCCAGTTCGCTCTCGACGGCGTCGACTTCCGCCCGCTCGGCGTCGCCGATCCGATCCCGCTCGGCCGCCAGATCCTCGAGGCGGCGGGACTCGAGCCCGACCGCGGCTACAGCCTCTTCGCGGTTCTCGACACCGGCGACTTTGAGGACGTCCGCCTCGACGAGACGTTCGACCTCCGCGGGGCGGGCGCGGAACGATTCGTCGCCTTCCTCACGGACCGCGACTTCAAGTTCGAGGTCAACGCGCACGAGGAGCGCTGGGGCAAGCCCGCGATCAGCGGCCGGATCCTCGAGCATCTCGCCAAGCCGGGCCCGGACGAGGCGGTCTTCCTTGAGGTGCGCGGCGGGACCGACGTCCTGATCGAGCCGGCGATGCTGGTCGACCTCAACGCGCCGGGCGTCGAACGCTTCTACAACGCGAAGCGCCCCGCGGCGGAGATCGAGATCATCGTCAACACCCGCGCGCGCACCGTGACGGGACCGGAGGTGACCTTCGAGCAGATCGTCGAGCTGGCCTTCCCCGGCCCGCACGAGCCCAACGTCGTCTTCTCGATGACCTACCGCAAGGCGGCCTCGACGCCGCACGCCGGGGAGCTGGGCGCCCACGGCTCGGTCACCATCAAGCAGGGGACGGTCTTCAATGTCACGCGCACTGTTCAGTCGTAACGCCGACCTCGCGAAGCTGCGCGAGGAAGGCTATTTCGTCCAGATCGTCGGTGGGTTCCTCGTCATGCGCGAGGTTCCCTACGTCGACGCCAACCGCAAGGTGCGCAAGGGAACCCTGATCTCGAGCCTGGCGCTGGCCGGCGACCAGACCAGGCCGCCCGACACGCACGTCATGCACTTTGACGGCGAATACCCGTGTTTCGCCGACGGGAGGCGCATCGTCGCGATCGCCAACCAGACGACGCACTTCGACCTGGGGCACGGCCTGACCGCCGAGCACGCCTTCTCGAGCAAGCCCGACGGCGGCTACCGCGACTACCACCACAAGATGACGACCTACGCGTCGATCATCGCGGGGCCAGCCGCAGTGCTCGACAGCACGGCGACACCGCGGCCTTACCGCGCGCTCGACGAGGAGGAGGACGCCAACAGCGTGTTCAACTACGTCGAGACCGCGTCGGACCGCGTCGGAATCGGCGCGCTGACGGCGAAGCTGGCGGGGCACCGGGTCGCGATCATCGGCCTCGGCGGCTCCGGCAGCTACATCCTCGACATGGTCGCGAAAACGCCGGTGGCGGAGATTCGCATTTTCGACGCCGACGAGTTCCTCCAGCACAACGCCTTCAGGGCGCCCGGCGCGCCGAGCCTCGACGAGCTCCGCGAGGCCCCCCTGAAGGTAAACCATTTGAAGGCGATCTATGAGCGCATGCACCGCGGCATCACGGCGGTGCCGCACGCGATCACGCCGGACAACCTCGACCTACTCGACGGCATCGACTTCGCGTTCCTGAGCCTCGACGCCGGCGAGGCCAAGGTCGCGCTGGTCGGCCGGCTGCACGCCTGCGGTGTCGGGTTCATCGACATCGGCATGGGTCTGGAGCTTGGTGACCGCGGCCTGAGCGGGATTCTCCGCGTCACGACCAGCACCGCCGAGACGCGGGACGGCGTCGCGTCGCACAAACGCATCCCACTCGCCGGGGGCGGCGCCGGCGATATCTACGCGTCCAACATCCAGGTCGCCGATCTCAACGCGCTGAACGCGATATTCGCGGTCATCAAGTGGAAGAAGCTATGCGGCTTCTATTGCGACCTCGAGAACGAGCATCATTCGACCTACACGCTCGACGGGAACATGCTGCTGAACGAGGACCAGTCGTGATGCGGTATTCCGTCCTTGAGCACCGGTTCGTCGAGACGTTCCCGGAAACACTTGAGCCGGGCGTGCTTTACGTATCGCTGGAGTTCGGCAGCGCCGCCCACAGCTGCTGCTGCGGTTGCGGCCAGGAGGTCGTGACCCCGCTCACGCCGACGGACTGGAACATCACCTATGACGGCGAGACAATCACTCTGCACCCGTCGGTCGGGAGTTGGACGCTCCCGTGTCGTTCGCACTACGTGATCCGTCGCAACCAGGTGTTCGAGGCCCCACCTTGGTCGGACGCGGACGTTTCGGCGGAACGGCGTCGGGACCGGCGGGCGAAAGCGGCGCATTATGGATTGGATGCGCCTTCCGATGTGGTCGCAGCGGGGAAAGATGTTGAACCACCGCAAATACCATCAGTCGCCTCCGGATGGAAAAGCCGCTTCTTCGGCTGGCTGCTAGGATCGAAATCCTAACCGACCCGCTTGTGAGGGTTCTGCGTGTCCCAACTGCGCGCAGAACCCGTCCCGCATTTTCAATAGATGAACCGAGCTAAGCAACTTGAACAAATGGCAGCTTTTGGGCTCATTCACGGAACGGGCCGACGACCGGAATGGGCGCATTGCTGTCGGCAATTTGAGAGGCCGGCGCGTCGAGCGCCCCTGTATTACGGCCACTTCATGCTCCGCAGATCTCATCGTTACGTCTGAGGCGGCGACCGAGGCTCACGCAGCCGCACGGAACCGCCGCACGGAATTCGAACCTACTTACGTTCGTTCGCTGATCAAGGCGTCGAACGCCACTTCCAGGCATTTGTGCCGTTCGGCATCGGTTTCACCCTGACCGAGCGCCGTGCAGGCGACCATTCCCACGGCGTAGGTTTCGAGGAGGAGCGCCGCGGAACCCGGCGGCAGCTTGAGGATGAGCTTTCCCGAGGCGACCATCGCGGTAAGAGCCTCTTCGATCACGAGGCGGAGCCTCTCTGTATTATCGCGAAGGCGGCGATGAAGCGACGCGTTGTTGAGGCTGTAGGCCCAGGCCTCGAGCTCGAGACGGCTTTGAACCGGATCGCGATAGCTCATCTTTTCAAGCAGCGCCGCCAACAGCGCATCGGGTTCGGAGGCCTTTCGGATATCTTCCAGATCGGCGACATGCTCGTCGGCGATCGCCTGAATGATCGCCTCCTTGCTCGGGAAATAGCCGTAGAGCGCGCCCTTGCTGACGCCAGCTTCGGCGCAGAGCTCGTCGACCGAGACGTGGATGCCGTCACGCGAGAAGCAGCGGCGCGCGGCATCCATGATGTTGGAGCGCCGTTCCTCGAACGCTTGTTTGGAGAGCTTCGGCATCGTGGATCGCGTCTACCCTCGCCCGCTCGCTCATTGCAATCTCCAATAAAACCGACTAGTCGGTCTCTTTAATGGGAGGGTGATGATGATCGACAATCAGAGCACAATTCGGATCGCGTTGCTGGTCGGCACGGCGGCACTGGGCAGCATGCCGGCGCAGGCGCAAGAAGCGCCCCCTCCCCAGGCGCAGAACGCGAACGAAGACGAAAGCGAAAACCGCATCCCCGAAATCATCGTCACCGCGACCAAACGGCCCGAATCGGTGCGCGACATTTCGGGCTCCGTCAGCGCCTTCGACGAATCCCAGCTCGAAGCGCTGGGCGCGAACAGCCTGGCCGATTACCTGTCGCGCACGCCGGGTGTGGTGTTCAATGCGGCGGTTCCGGGCAACTCGTCGGCGATCATCCGCGGGATCGCGACCACTACGACGATTGCACAGGCGCAAGGCACCACCGGCTATTTCATCAATGACGTGCCGCTGACCGATCCCTTCTATTCCGCCGGCATTCCCGACATCGATACGTTCGACGTCGACAACGTCACCATATTGCGCGGGCCGCAGGGCACGTTGTTCGGATCGGCCTCGCTGGGCGGCGCGATCAACTATCAGGCGGCGCGGCCCGATCTCGACGAATATGAGATGCACCTTCGCGGCACGATCGAGGGCACGCAGCATGGGGAGACGGGCTTCGGCGCGCACGCGATGGTGAACGTGCCGATCGCGCCGGGCAGCTTTGCCGTGCGCGGCGTGATCGGGCGGCGGCGCGATGGCGGCTATATCGACAATGTCGGCACAGCGGCGACCAATTCGAACCGAACCGACATGACCGGCGGCCGTCTGCTGGCGACCTGGCAGCCGGCGACGGGGACGACGATCAACTATCTGTTCCTCGAACAGACCGAGCGCACCGACGATATCGGATCGGCACAGCGCACCGCCGGCGACTATGCCAAGGACAGCCTTGTCGCCGAGCCCTTCCGTTTTCGCACGACGATCCACAATCTTCGGCTCGACCAGGATCTGGGGTTCGCCACGCTGACCGCGACCGGCACCTATCATGCCAAGCATTTCTCGAGCATCCAGGATTATTCGGGGCTGGTCCCCGCCCTCGCGCCCGTCAGCTTTGACGAAGGCGGCCACAGCCGGGGGACCACCTTCGAGGTGCGCCTCGCCTCCCCCACGGGAGCAAAGTTCGAATATCTGATCGGCGCCTATCACGACGCGACCGACGAACGCATCGTGGACGCGCTCGACGCGCCCAATGCGGTGCCTGTCTTCGGCACCGCGAGGCTGCTCGAAGCGCCGGTGGACATCCGCGGGCGTGAGAGCGCGCTGTTCGGCGAGGCCACCTGGCACTTCACCGATCAGTTCAAGGCCACGCTGGGCGGGCGGCTGTTCCGCACCCGGCTGCATACCACCACCACCCAATCGGGTCCGTTCGTCGGCGGAACGACGACCACCGAAGGCGGCTCGCGCGAGACGGGCTTTTCACCCAAGGCGTCGCTGACGTGGCAACCGGACGAGGATCATCTCGTCTATGTCCTCGTTTCCAAAGGTTTCCGCTTCGGCGGACCCAATATCGCGGTCGATCCGACCTTCCCGATTCCCGACCAGTTCCAATCGGATTCGCTCGTCAACTACGAGATCGGCGCGCGGACCAGCCTTCTCGACCGCCGCCTCCAGCTCGACGGCACGCTCTTCTATGTCGACTGGAGCAACATACAGGTAACCCAGACCAGCCCCGGCGGCTTCATCTACACCGCCAATGCCGGCAAGGCGCGCAGCCGGGGTTTCGAAGGCAATGTCCGTTTCTTTCCAACGCGCGCGCTGACGCTCCAGGCGGGCGTCACCTATCTCGACGCAGAGCTGCGCCGCGATTTCGGAAGCGGCGCCACGCTCGTCCCCAAGGGATCACGCCTCCCGGGCGCATCGCGCTGGCAGGTGTCGGATTCGATCAGCTACACGGTGCACGACAGCGCGGCGACGCCGACCCTGCTGCTCAGCCACCGCTACATTTCGGGCGCGCCCGGTGAACTCAGCCCGATGCCGGCCAGGCAGGGCGGCTACAATCTGTTCGATCTGCGCCTGTCGGCACATTTCGGCGGGATCGGGATTGCCGCCTTCGTCGAGAATATCGGGGATACGCGGGGCGTGTCGCAGGCGGCCACGGGCGTGCGCGGCCCGGTCGAGTTCCTCGTCCGCCCGCGCACGATCGGGCTTACCCTGGATTATCGGCTGTGAGGTTCGTTTCGGCCGCGGCGCTTGCCGCGATATTGATGATCGCCGCACCCGCGGTTTCGGGCCAGAAAAGCGCGACGGATGCGTGCGACACCAACGGCCGCGGCGCCGACAGTTTCTGCACCGTCGACGGCGTTCGCCTCCATTATGTCGACTGGGGCGGCGAAGGCTCCGCGATCATCCTGCTGAGCGGACTCGGGGATTCGGCGCGCATCTTCGACGATCTGGCGCCCCGCCTTGCGCATGGCCATCATGTCTACGCCTTCACCCGCCGCGGCTATGGCCTGTCCGACCATAGTCAGACCGATTATTCCAACGCAGCCCTGATCGGCGACATCGTGGGGATGATGGACGCGCTGTCGATCGACCGTGCATCGTTCGTTGGCCACAGCATCGCGGGCGGTGAATTATCGGCGATGGGTGCGACGCATCCCGATCGCGTCGAACGGCTCGTCTATCTCGATTCGGCCTATGATTGGACGCGCGCGCTCGATCTCACCAGCAACGTTCCCGCGATGCCGCCGCCGACCGCCGCGGATCGCGCCTCGCTCGATGCACTTGCGCGATGGCGCGGCGCGGCGCTCGGCACGCATGTCCCGGCCGTTCATGACAACCTCGCCGACATCATGGAACGCGGCCCCGACGGCCTGATTTCCAGGACGCCGCCCCGCGTGACGCTGGCGGTGCTCGCGGGTGAGGCATCTGTCGATCCCGACTATGCGCATATCGGGGCTCCGGCGCTCGCCATCTACGCATCAAAGGACGTTGCCGATCAGGTGCCCGCCGCGACCGCGCCTGCACGGCGGCGGCAGATCGTTGACTATTTCATCCACAACATCCGTCCCTGGATGCTTCGCCAGCAGGCCGACTTTCTCGTCGAAAAGGAATGCGGCATCGCCATCGAGCTGCCGCGCAGCACGCATTATTTCTATCTCCGCCGGCCGGCGTGGACCGCGCGAACGATCCTTAGATTTCTCGGAACGGAGGATGCCTGCAATTGGACCGTTCCGACTTCGCCTGGTAGTTGAATCGCTACGAGACCGGGTCGAGAATGCCTATCGAGATCGGCGCTCACCACTACGGCCGCGCCGCCTAGAACGGTGGACCTTTTCGATTACTGCGGTAAGCCTATCGGACGACCGCTATGAGGGCGCGAAGCGGCCTACGCCGTGTGAACCTAGGGCGCCCGTTCACAGCAGCTTTCGCCTATGAAATGCTCGGCCCACTGCGTTGGCGACCAAAAGCCCAAGTGATGCCGTTACCGCGCGTGATGCCCGAGACCCGTTTGCCGAGCTGCCGATCGAGAACCGGTCTCCACGGCACGAGCGTGAACTCGCGCGATCTCTCGATCAGCGCGAACCGGCCGCTGACGAGCTCGACCGAGCGTCGATAGACGCCCTCAATCCGGCTGCCCTCGTGCGGTTCGCGGAACGGCAGCTCCAGCTCATCCGCAAGCTGGCTGGCGACACGCAGTAATTCGCGCCTCCGCAACGTCGCGATCATGTCGCTGCGGAAGATGGCCGCATCGTCTGATTCTGCGGCCAATCTTTGCGCCACCAGCCATTGCCGGCGGCGGGCCTGCGCCTCCCAGACATCATGCCCAAATCCGGTATCGCGCAGCGGCTCGGGCGCCGACGCGATCAGTTCCTTGTCGAGCCAGGTTGCCGCATCGGCATCGACCAGCTTCTCGAGCGGATGCGATGACAGCATTTCCACGCTGACCGGCCGGTCCTTGGCGCGGATCGCCTCATAAGCGGCGGCGCGATCGAGATGGTCGGGTGCAATGACCCAAGTGCCATCTGGCTCGCGCTCGACATTCCTGGTGATGCGCCGCATCGCTTCGAGCCGCCGCACATGCGCTTCAGCAAAGGCCTGCGTCGCACCGGGATCATGCCGAAGATGGGCATCGATGTCGTAGCGCCCGCCATTCCCCGCGGCGACCGCTGCGATCGTGCGATCGACTTCGCGGATGGTCGTTTCGACCGGTGCGATCCGCACGATCGCGCCGTCGCGCAAGTGTTCAACATTCTCGCCGCGCCCGATGTCGATATAATGGGTTCGGCCGTCGGTCGCTTCGACGATCAGATAATGACGGTCCTTGATTTCATCGGAGAGACCGCGCGCAACGACGCGTCCGATGAGCGGTCGGGCGTGTGGCGAAGCCGGATCGAAGATTGTCTGTTCGGCCGCCGGCGGCGCGAGACCTCGTTTGCCAAGCGTACGCTGCATCGTGCGTATGATGTCGCCGCGTTCTCCCATGCGGCGGAGCGTGTCGACAAGGTCGGGCGCGAGCCGCCAGCGCATGCGACCCTCAGCGGTAGCAAGCCCGAGCCGCTCCAGCGTCTTCAATCGACCGATGCGGAGCGCGTGATCGAACGGGTCGCGCCCGATGCCGCTCACCACGCCTGAGGCGTCAGCGTCGCGCACCAATGCGCGGTCAATGCTGGTCAGCCGCTCCTGAGCGATTTCGGCGCGCAGCCGCTGCTCGATCGCGGCGTCGCTGCGGGGACCGAGATCAAGATCGACCAGCTCGCAGGCGCGCTCGCGCATGCCGTGGCTGATATAATCGCGCGCGATGATCAGATCGCGCCCGCGTTCGTCCTTGCCGCGGACGATGATATGGGCATGGGGGTGGCCGGTATTGAAGTGATCGACGGCCACCCAATCGAGCTTTGTGTCAAGGTCCTCTTCCATCCGCGCCATCAGCCGGCGCGTGAGCGGTTTCAGGTCCTCATATTCGGCGCCATCCTCGGGCGAGACGATGAAGCGGAACTGGTGGCGGTCGCCGGCCTGTCTGTCCAGGAACGGCTTGCCATCGATCTTGTCGGAATCAGCATTATAGAGCCGCCCACGATTTCCTTCGCGCGTGGTGCCGTCGCGCTCGATGTAGCGCAGATGGGCACGTGCGCCGTTCATCCCCTTGCCGGCCAGGCGAACGATGCGTGATTTGATGATGACGCGGCGCTGGCGGAATGCGGCGAACCGATCGCGCGCCGAGAGAACGCGGCCGACGCCGGCGCCTCGGCCGATCCGGCTGCCGGTGAAGCCTCGCCGGCGTCCAACGGTTGCCGCCCCGCCGCGCGCGAGATTGGTGGCGGCGAGAACCGCGTGGAGGAACTTGCGGTGCTGCTTGCCGCCGCGACTCTTCGCCCGGCCAAGCCGCGGTTCGAAATCGTCGTCGATGGCCATTGCGTTCGTGCTTTCGCTGGGGGCTAGCCAGCATGGCCTCCGCTTGAACTCATGAAAACCGGTGCCGCTAAGAACGGCGCAAATCCGCGCGCTTCTGCCTCAACGGCACCGCCGAGAGCAGGACAGTGCCGGTGAAGGTCGCCAGAAAAGGATGTGCAGACAAAAGCTTATGGCCGTCGCCCGAGCGCGACGGTGCCATAGCTTCTCTATCTTGCCTTATGCGGGCCCAATCCTCGACCGCGCCTTTTCGCATGCTTTTTCCTTTCCCTGCACCCTGCCCGTCGAGGCAAAAAAGAAGCCGGAGCCGCGAGCCCGTCGGACCCGCGCTCCGGCGTTTCGTCGATGCCGATCGCTGCAATCAGTGCATTGCCGCGAATGCTTTGCGCGCTGCGTCCACACGTTTGAAGTCGCGCCGACCGATGACACCATGGGCCATTCCCTCGCCGTCAACGAGCACCTGTGCGACGAACCAGCGGTCGTTCAACCGCCCCAGAATTGCGATGCGATCGAGTTCGAATTCGTCGTCGTCCAGGGTCTCATATGCGCCGAGCCAGCGCTCCGACATGCGTGCTTCCCAGAGAAAATCGACCTCCTCCGCGTCCAGGAACCGGTGCGCCAACGCCTCGCCTGCGTCGTGCCCGAACTCTGCTTCGAGCCCTGCGATCAGCGTTGCCATGACGCGATCCTGCATCGCGTCGATCGATTGAATCATGGTCATCTGAGCCTCCTTCGCTTGCGCCCTCACGACTTGAGGACAATCTGTCGAAGACGGGCGGCGGGCCGGCTGTCAGGGCCGCCGGAGCGTGAGCGGAGGCGCCGCGAAGCGGCGGCGGAGGAACCGATTTTGTCGCGCGCGAACAAACAAACGCGCGCGCGAAGCGCGCTCCTCATCGTGGCGAAATTGGAGGGGCCGCCGGCCTTGAGAGCCGGTCCGGCGGCCGTCATCCTCGGCCTTGCCGAGACGAGCCTCCCCCCTCCATCCCGGGCGTGCCGCTAGACGGAGAAGGTCACATTTCCGTCAGGATCGAGCGCCCAGGCCGGGTTCCATGCGATCTCCCAGGCATGGTCGTCTGGATCGGCGACATAGCCGCGATAGCCGCCATGCGGAGGCGCATCCGGCGCGCGGAGCACGACCCCGCCGGCGCGTTCGAGCCGATCGATCAGCGGGGCGACGTCGCGTTTGCGCGCCACATTGTGCGCCAGCGCGAACGCGCCAGGACGGCGCAGGCCCGAGCGCTGCATGTCAGCCTCGAGCGATCCGAGAAGGAAGGTGCCGAGCACGAGCCCGTTCATCTGGTAGAAGACGATTTCGTCATTCTCGAATACCGGGCTCCAGCCGAAGCCGAGACCATAGAAGCGCCTGGAGCGCGCCAAATCCGCGACGCCGAGCGTGATGACCGAAATGTGCTGCTGCATGCTCAAGGCCCTTCTTTGGCAAACGCGCATGCCCCACGCCGCCTGAGTCGCGCAGAAAAGTGGCGCGACAGCCATATACCGATACGCACGACGTCCGGTTAGCGATCCTTTCCGAACGGAGGAACGGCCGCGGCCGAACGGCTGATGTCGCCGGCTCTAACGGCCAATCCTGATCGCGAAGAGGCCATTCGACGGGGCGGCCGGCGCTCCGACGTCGGCCGTTCGATCGACCATATTGACCGCAAAGATGGACGGCGGTGCTGCCTCAGCGGCGGCGGTTGCCGCCCATTTGGCCGATGAGGGAACGACCTCCTCGAGATAGGTCCGTGTTTCAGCCGGGAGGGTGCGCTCGCGGTCGAGGTAGGCGGCGTACCGCCCCGGACCGGCATTATAGGCGGCGAACAGGCCGGGATAGCCGAAGCGGCGGTACATGCGGCGAAGATAGGCCGTCCCCGCCAGGATATTGTCACGCGGATCATAGGGGTCGCCGCCGAGGTCGAGCGCCGCGCGCATCTCGGCCCAGGTTCCGGGCATGAGCTGCATCAACCCCATCGCGCCGGCGCGGCTGGTGATCGGGCGGCCATCGATCCGGGTCTGGCCGCCGCTTTCGGCGCGCATGACGCGCTCGATCCAGACGGCCGGAATCCCGAAGCGGAGCGACGCCTCGGCAACATAAGAGTGCCAGCGCGCAACCGGATCGCTGACGTCTTGTGCCCGAGCCGGTGGCGTTGCGGCCAGCAGCGCGGCCACGATGGCGAGCTTCAGCGGCGCCATAACAGGTGCGCCCGTCCGATCACGTTGCCGCGGTCGACCGGCCCGAAATAGCGGCTGTCGAACGACGCGGGTTCGCCGACCATCGCCAGGAACAACTCGCCGGACGCGAGGCGGCGACAGCCGTCCCAAGCCGGAAGTGGCCTGCCGAGCTGGTCACGCGCCAGCCGGCGCACCGCCATCCGGCCCGCGATCCGCACGGTGTCGCCGCGCGCGCAAACGCGGTCGCCCACGGTCGCAACGACGCGCTTCACCGCAGGCACATTGGCGGGGAGATAATGGCGCGTCGCGGCGAGCATGCGAGCGGCTTTGGGAAGCCGGACGACGACCATATCACCGCGCCGCAGGATGTCGGGCGAGCTGACGGCGTAGAGGCCAAGCGGGGCGCTCGCGCTCGCGTTCCACACGAGGAGCGGCCGCGGCGCGGTGATTGCGGGCAGCGCAAGCAGAGCGACGGAGCCCGCCGCCCCTATCGCAATGCGGTGACGCCGCCGGCGGCGTGCGCGCGTCGCGCGCAGCTGGTCGCCCCAGCGGAACAGCGGCAGGTTGCGTGCATCAGGCATGGTCGCCCCCCTTGGCGCGGGCGGCCGACCAGGCTTCGATATCGTCGATATGATAGCGCCAGGTGCGGCCGTGCAGGCGGCATCGCGGCCCCTCACCGTTCGCGCGCATCTTCTTGAGCGTGCTGTAGGCGAGGCCGAGATGGAAGGCGGCCTGCTTGGTCGTCAGAAAGGGACATGTGTCGCGCGCGGCCTGCGCGCGATCGGCGGTGTCATCCATGGGTAGAGGTCCGGCGCCGCGGACGCCCGATTGCGCCGCAGCCGTCCCTTGCTGCCCCGCCGGAACCGTCCGCGGCAGGGTCGCAAATCGCTATACGCGTTTTCGACCCCCCTTCGAGGAAACAGCTCCCGCGCGCGACACGCGCGGGAGCGGGTTGCGATCAGTCGGTCGGAATCCAGACAATCGTGAAGCTGTCCTCGTGCTGCCGCTCCGCGCGTTCCAGCGTGGCGTAGAGCCGGCGAGGTCCGAACTCCGGCGTAGCAAGGCTGAGCGACACATAGATGTTGCCCGTCGCTTCGCTGCGACGGAGCCAGCCGGCGCCGATCTCGACCCCGGCCGCGACGACGCGATAGTCGGGACGGACGTCGTTCGGCTTGGCGCGATTGGGCAGGATTTCGAGCTCGGCGCGGATCGACAGCGTCTTGAGCTCGCCCTTGTAGCTGCCGTCGGGTTGCTTGGTGACATGGCCGATTGCGGGCATGGTCGGTCTCCTCAATGCATGGCCAACCGGTCCATTCCGGCTGCCGCGCGGCTCCACGGCTGGGGGCGGTCCCCGCGAACGCGCAGCGCCGGAGCGGCAGCGAAGGACCATGAGCGGCGGGCTTATTTGAAGCGCAGCGACCGCGAGGAGCCGGCGCCCGCCGGCGGGGAAATAAGTCCGCCAGCGATGGTTTTGCGGGGGACGACGCCAGCCCAGACCGGCGCGGAGAAAGCCGGATGGCGTCCGGAATGCATTCAAAGAGGAGGCTGTGCCGGCGACGATTCGGGAGCACGACGCGGCCGGCCTCGGAAACCGGAGTGGCGCGAACGTACCATCGGACACGGTGGCGGTGAAGATCCGAATTGCTCATCGGGAGCGGTGACGGCGCGCCGGTCGCCGACCTCGCAGGCGTGCGCACCGGCATCGGATCCGACGATGATGAGCAGGATTGTTCGCCTATCGAACAGCAGAAAAATGCTCCACCCGGAGACCCGGGCGGAGCATCTTCGCGGACGGCTCAGTCGCCGCGCTTGCCATTCGGGCGCGACCAGATGAGCGTGTAGGTCTTGCCGTCCTCATCGTCGAAGAGGTTGGCGTAGATCGGAGCGGTGAAGCTCGGATCGTCGAGCTTGAGGCCGAGATAGTCGCGATTCTCCTGCGAACGCTTTTCCCAGGCGGCGCCGATCTCGGCGCGGCCGACGAAGACGCGGTGCGATGGGGCGTTCTCGTTGGACCGGTTCTCCTCGGGAACGATGCGGACGTTCTTCGCCTGCACCGAAAGGGTCACGATCTCGCCGGTGAACTCGCCGTTCGCGCTCTTTTTGAAGGTGCCGATGCTCGCCATGTCAGTCTTCCTTTCATTTGGATTCGAGCCCGCGCCCACCGCGGTCTCGATGGCTTGTCGGTGGGCCGGGGCGAGCGCCGCCGCACCTTCGGGCCGCAGCGAAGCGGAGGACGGCAGCAAGCAGCTTTCTTGTCGCGCGAGGAATGCCCGCTTGCGCGGGCAGGGGAAGAAAGGTGCGCGGCTGCCGTTGCGGCTCAGGCGATCGAAGCGTGAGCAGGCCCCGGCCAGATCAAGCCGCAGAGAGGCCGGTTGGGTATCGGCTCAACGACATGACAGTGGAAGACCTGGCGCGCGCCGTTCCCAGAAGGACGGTGGACGGGTCCACGCGAGAAAGCTGCCTGGATCAGGTGGCAATCGCCGGATGAATGGACGGGCGACCACGATGCCCCTGTTGCGCCTTGTTGGGAGAGCGCGTTGATTCGCCCCAGGTCGCGAACGCGAGCGGGTGCCGTTGCAGCGCCGGTTTCAGCGTCGGCGATCGATTGCACCGGTGATCGGGCCAATCGACGGCGGGCGCGAGGGGCCGCTCCTCGGTTCTCCATAATATGCGCGCGTACCGAGTTCACGTCCACGCCGGCGCGCCGCCTCGATCTCGGGCTGGAGCGCAGTGACGCGGACCCAGGCGACGCCCGCGATCAGCACTCCGCCGATCCAGGCAATACCGGAGTGCCAGGGTTCACCGGTGCCGGCGATCCGGAACAGACCATAGACGAGATGCCAGCCGGCGATGCCGGCGGGCGCTGCATAGATCGCAGCGATGCCTGCGCGAATCCACGGCGAACGGAACATGGCGAACAGAAACTGCCCGATAACGAGCGTGAATACGCCAGCGATCAGGCCGACGATCGCAGCGCCGAGCAGGCCGGCGTCGTGGTGATAGGCGAACAGCGCCGCCGACAAACCAGCGAAAAACGGCAGCGCATAGACGGCAAGGTTGAAGGTCAGCCACATCAGAAAGATGAGACCTGCAAAGCAGAGCGTGAGCGTAATGATCATGGACGTCCTCCGGAACAATCAACGAGGACGCGCCACCCAACCACCAAGCGCGTTGGGCTGAACATAGCAGAAAAGCGCCGACGCCGGAACCGTGATCGCGGTTCCGGCGTCCCACAAGCACGAATCTCAGGCTCCGAACGGGTCATATTCGGTGACGATCGAGCCGGGATCACCGTCAAACTCGGACGTTGGAAGAACGCCATAGCCTTCGGCGGTGCGGAAGAGGATCACGCAAACCATGAGCGAGGTGGCGAGATTCCAGGCGAACGATTGGGCTATCTCGAGTGACATCGGATTGGCTCCTGTGCTGGAGCGGGGACCGCCCCCGCTCGACAGGCGCGCGCCCGCGTCCGGGCCGCGGCCGCGATCACCGTCGGCGCATGCCGGCGGCCGCACGCATGCGTAGCGGACCCTTTACGGGTTGATCGTGGAAGGCCGCGGCCGGACCAAGGAATGCGCCCTAAAGAGCGGGGTGGCTCGCCTGCACCGATCGGGAGCACGTAGCTCCCGGGTGTCGCCGTTCACCCGCGTTCCGGCCAAACTCGTGTTGGAGGATGATGCACATGCTCGCCGGCGCTCATGCACCGAGTTTCCTGAAGTCGAACACGGGAATGCCGAGGCGGCGGGCCTTGTCGGCGAGATTGTCCTGGATGCCTGAGCCGCGGAATACGATGACGCCGATCGGCAGCACGTCAAGCAGCTGGTCGTTGCGTTTGAACGGAGCCGCTTTGGCGTGGCGGGTCCAGTCGGGCTTGAATGCGATCTGCGTTACCTTTCGATTGTCTGCCCAGCACGCAGCGATGCGCTCGGCGCCCTTGGGCGAGCCGCCATGAAGGAGCACCATGTCGGGATGCTTGGCATGAACCCGGTCGAGCGCTGCCCAGATGGCGTCATGGTCGGTACAATCGAGGCCGCCGGTGAACGCGACCTTGGGTCCGGACGGAAGCATGACTTCCGACTCCGCACGCCGACGCGCCGCGAGAAAATCGCGGCTGTCGATCATCGCGGCGGTGAGCATCTTGCGATTGACGAGACTGCCGGTGCGCGGCCGCCAGCGTGAGCGGGTCTGCCGCTCGTAAGCCTGCGCGGCGGTGTCGCGCATCAGCTCGAACGCGTCGCGCCGTTCGAGGAGCGTCAGGCCCTCGGCGAGCGCGCGCTCGAGCTCGACCGAGCGGACTTCGGAGCCGTCCTGCTCGCGCTGAAGGCGCTTTTGCGCCTGCTCGTTGTCGTCGAGCTCGCGCTCGACCCGGTCGGCGGCGCGGTGGAAGAGATTGACCTGCCCCCAGAGCAGATCCTCGAGATCGGGCTCGAGTCTCGTGTCCTGAAGCATGAAGACGAGCGCATCGAAAAGATCGGCGAGCGCGCCGGTGACCTGCGTCGTTTCGGGGAGTGGCCGCGGATCGGCCTCATCCGCGAACGGCCGATAGCCATAGAGCTGAAGCTCCTGGAGGATGACGCCTGTTGGAGATTCTGCCGGTGCGTCTTCATCGTCGGACATGTGCCTGGACCTTTCGGCTGCAAGCCGCGCCTCTCGCGGCCTTTCGGGCGACGATGAGCGGGACCGGCGCGGCCCTGCACCGTGCCGGATCGGGCACGGCCGGAGCGAAGCGGAGGACGGTGAAGGCCGGCTCTTTTGCTTCGCGCTGCAAAGCCGCGGCTGAATCCGGTCGTGCCGATTACCGGTAATGATGCCGCCGGCGGCGGAAAAGAGCCGGCCGCAGCCGTTGCGGGGCCGTGCTGACTCCGCTCCGATCGCCCGGCAGAAGGCCAGGCGCGGCCCTCAAGCGTGAGCGGCAGGCCCCTGCCCGACTGCGAAGCCCGAAACCTCCTTCCGGCCATCAGCCGATTGGGAGAAAGCGTTCAGCATCGACGCGTGCGAGTTGGGCGCACAGGTTGCGGCGGAGCGCATTTGGACCCAGCGCACGCAGGTCATCGTTCCAATCGCCGCGATCGGAATCGAGGATCACGGGCAGGACGTTTGCTGCGCGGGCGCGATCGGTGAGCGCCTCCACCGCTGCCTGCCCGGCTGGATCGGCGTCCCGCGCGATATAGAGCCGGCGGATGCCGGGTGGGATCTGTACGGCCGCGAGATGGCTAGCCGACAGTGCGGCCAAGGTCGGCAATCCGGGCAGCGCCTCGCGCAGCGACAGCGTCGTCTCGATCCCCTCGCCGGCGGCGAGCATGTCGCCGGGCGTGCCGAAGCGAACGCCATTCCCGAGCAGCTGTCCGATCGCGCGGCGCGGCGTCGACACCGGGGCCTTGCCGCGCCCGTCGAGCGCGAGCCAGGTGCGATGGACGCCGGTTAGCTGGCCGTCATTGTCGCGCACCGCCGCGATCAGCGCCGGCCATGCATCGCGGACGCGATCCCGAGGATCATCCGGGTCGCCGCGATACCAGCAGCGCGGATGAAAGCGGAGCGCGCCCAGATTGCGAAAATCGGTGATGCCGCGGGCGCGAAGATAGGTTTCGGCAAGCGTGCCGTGGATCGGTCGCGCGATGGCCCAGAGCCGCCGTGCGGCCTCGGGTGAGCCGCCCGGCACGGGCTCGACATTCGCTCGCCCCGCTGGTTCGGGGCGCGGAAGCCGCAGAAACGACCGGGCTTCCTCCAGCGTCTCGTTCAGGCCGCCAAGCTTGCGGCTGGCCGCGATCAGATCGAGCAGATCGCCATGCTCGCCGGTCGCGGCATCGGTCCATTTGCCGGCCGCTCCTTTGCCGGACGCAGGGCCGGTCAGCCGCACGAACAGCGAGCGCCCCGGCGAATTGTCGACGTCGCCGACGCACCAGTAGCGCCCCTGCCGGCGTCCGTTGGAAAGATAGTGGCGGCAGACGGCCTCGGCATCGCGCGCGAGGCGGCCCGCCAGCTCCTGGGCTGATCGCGGCATGGCTCGGCCTCCTCACGCGGCTGCCCGGTCGATGACGCGCTGGAGCGGATGGCGTTCGAGGAGGCTGGCCAGGATAGCCGGACCATTCGCGCCCACCGGTACGAACAGCCGCAGGCGCCAGGCGATGATCTCGGACATCAACCCCATCGCCTTCAGCCGCTCGACCATGCCGTCCGTAAAGCCGGTGAGCTCGACGCGCTGCACGCCCATCACCAGCGACCGGCGGACGCTCATCCCACCTTCGAGCTGGAGCGTGGCGCCGCGTTCCAGCACGGCTGTCCACGCCTCATCTGCGGCCATGTTCGGGGCTGCCCCGAGCGTATCGGCGACCCATTGCGGCGAGACTCGGCGACCGATCACGCGTTCACCGTCATCGGTCTGGAGTCGATAGACGCTGCAGCCGTCCTCGGGCAGCCTGCGCCAGATCGGGAGCAGCAGCCCGGTCACGACATGGAAACGACTTTCGACGAATTCTGGCAAGCTCGCGATTTCGGCGTTCCACGCTTTCGCGAACGCGACCTGATCAACCGGGTCCCAATACGAGCCGAGCAACGCGGAGGCGGGCATATTGCGCCGCTCGGTCGGGCGGACGAGGCGAAGCCCCGCTTCAACCTCGCCATCGTCGAGGGTAATGCTCGCAGCCGGCATCTGCACCGCTGCATGGCCCGAACGCGCGTTGACGAGGAGCCGCGTGCGCGGTTGTTCGGCGAGTGCCAGCGCGTCGGCAAGCGGCAGCGCATCGGTACGGTCGCGGCGGGCGATGTCGAACAGCTGGGTCTCGGCGCCGGTGCCGGCATGCGTGTAGATGG
Source organism: uncultured Sphingomonadaceae bacterium (assembly GCA_946479505.1). Next base: position 9,666 of record CAMLGC010000008.1, on the reverse strand, counting down.
TGCGGCGATCGGCAATGACGAGCGATTCCGCGCGCAGCGTCTCGACGCCGACGTCGTAGGTGCCGGAAGCGATCGCCGCTTCGATGCGGGCATCGAGCAGCCCGTCAAAGACGTCGAACAGCAGGTTCTGCAAGGCGATCGGCAGCGCCAGTACGCGATTGAGGAATTGCGTGATCGGTGGCAGCTCCTCCTTGACCGCGCCCTCGCGGGTGGTGAGTGCAAGACCTGTCGCGTCTTCGAAGCGGCCGAGCGAACAGCCTTCGACCTTGCCGTTGACGAGCAGCATGTAGATCTGGCGCAGCGCGGCGCGCGCATAGGCGCTTTCGAGATTGTCGCTCGCCCGAAACAGTCCCTGGCCGCCGGTCTGACGCTGCCCGCGCGTAATCGCGCCAAGCGTGTCGAGGCGGCGCGCGATGGTCGAGAGGAAGCGCTTCTCGCCGCGCACGTCGGTGGCGATGGGGCGGAACAGGGGCGGCTGCGCCTGATGCGTGCGGTTGGTGCGGCCGAGGCCCTGGATCGCGGCGTCGGCCTTCCAGCCCGCCTCGAGCAAATAGTGGACGCGCAGCCGCTGGTTCCGTGCGCCGAGATCGGCATGATAGCTGCGTCCGGTGCCGCCCGCGTCCGAGAAGATCAGGATCCGCTTGGTGTCGTCCTGGAAGGCGGCGGTCTCGGCGATATTGGCGCCCGCGGGCCGGTTTTCGATCGCCAGCCGGTCGACGCCATCCTCTCCGCGCTTGCGGACGATCCGACGGCTGCGGCCCGTCACCTCGGCAACGTCGTCGGTTCCGAAGCGCTGAACGATCTGGTCGAGCGCGCCCTGTACCGGGGGCAAGCTCGCGAGCTGCTCGATCAGACGGTCACGCTTTTCGATGGCGTCGCGCGACTGCACGGGCTGCCCGTCTTCACCCCGCACGGGCCGCGAGGACAGGTTCCCGTCGCTGTCGGTGAAGGGCTCGAAGAGCTGAACCGGAAAGGCGTGCGCGAGATAGTCGAGCACATATTCGCGCGGCGTGATGTCGATCTGGATGTCGTTCCACTCTTCGGCCGGGATTTCGGCGATGCGGCGCTCCATCAGCGCCTCGCCGGTCGAGACGATCTGGACGACACAGGCGTGGCCGGCGGCGAGATCCTGCTCGATGCGCGCGATCAGCGTCGGCGTCTTCATCGAGGTCAGCAGATGGCCGAAGAAGCGCTGCTTGGCGCTCTCGAACGCCGAGCGTGCCGACGACTTGGCCTGCGGGTTCAGCGTCTTCGTGCCGCCGTCGGGACCAATCCCGGTGACGCCGGTCGCCTCCAACGCGGCATCGAGATTGTGGTGGATGATCTGGAAGGCGCCGGCATAAGCGTCGTAGATGCGCGTCTGCTCCGCCGTCAGGGCATGCTCGACGATCTCATATTCGACGCCCTCATAGGAAAGCGACCGCGCGGTGTAGAGGCCGAGCGCCTTGAGGTCGCGCGCGAGCACCTCCATCGCCGCGACGCCGCCGGTTTCGATCGCGGCGACGAACTCGGCGCGCGTGGCGAATGGGAAATCCTCGCCGCCCCATAGGCCCAGACGCTGCGCATAAGCGAGATTCTGGACGGTGGTGGCGCCAGTCGCCGAGACATAGAGCACGCGGGCTTGCGCCAGGGCGTGCTGGAGGCGAAGGCCTACGCGGCCCTGCTGCGATGGCGCGGCATCGCCGCGCTCGGAGCGACTGCCGGCGGCGTTCTGCATCGCGTGGCTCTCGTCGAAGACGATGACGCCATCGAAATCGGCCCCGAGCCAGTCGATGATCTGCTGGACCCGCGACGCGCGCTCCTCACGGGCATCGGTCCGCAGCGTCGCATAGGTCGCGAAGAGGATGCCCTCGTCGAGGCGGATCGGCGTTCCCTGGCGGAAGCGCGACAGCGGCTGGATGAGCAGCTTCTCCTGCCCGAGCGCCGACCAGTCGCGCTGCGCGTCCTCGATCAGCGTGTCGGATTTGGAGATCCACAGCGCCCGCCTGCGACCTTTCAGCCAATTGTCGAGGAGGATGCCCGCGACTTGACGGCCCTTGCCGGCGCCGGTGCCGTCGCCGAGCATGAAGCCGCGGCGAAAGCGCATCGCACCTTCGGCGCCCTCGGGTGCGGCCGCGACCCGATCATAGGTCGGATCGACGCTCCAGGCGCCGGCGAGCAGGCCGGCATGGGCTTCGCCGGCGAGGATGACAGTTTCGAGCTGCGCCTCCGACAGTAGACCCGCTGCGACCAGCCCTCGGGGCAGATGCGGCCGGTAGGTTGGCATCGGAGGCGGCACGCTCGTCATCGCCGCCGACTGGACCAGCGGCGTCGGATGTGCCGCCGCGCCCGGAATCCGGACCGTCTGCAGCGCATAAGGTTCGTAGAGGGCGTCGCTGATGCGCCCCGCATCGGCGGCTGCGGCTGCGACCGCCTCGTAAGCGAGTTCCACCGCATCCTCCGGCACTGGGGCGAGCGGTCGCCCGCGCGGCTTGGCAGGCAGGCGGCCGATGCGGGCGGCGCACGGGACCGCCGAAACAGGAATGCGTGGAGCGGCGAGCGTCGGACGAGGCGGCACATGGCGCTCGACCCAGTCGAGCAAGGCCGTGCTGTCCTGCGCCGTCCCGAGGATCACCCGCGCCGCGTCGCCGGCGCCAGCGACGACGCGATCGATGACGGTCAGCCGCGTCTCGGTGGTGGTGCCGTGGCGGGCATAGACGCGACCGGCGATGCTTGCGGAAAAGACGATCCGGCCACGCTCGGCGAGGCGGGCAAAGGCGTCGGCCCATTTCGGGTTGTCGGGCGAGAAACTTCCAGATGTAATAGCGACCAGCCGCCCGCCCTCGGCAAGGCGGGCCAGCGCCGAAGCGATATGACGGTACGCCGCATCGGCCACGCGGCCGTCGACCTCGGCCGCCGCCGAGAAGGGCGGATTCATGATGACGACCGTGGGAACCCGGCTCGTATCGAGTTGATCGTGAATGGTCGCGGCATCAAACGCGGTGACCGGCGTCCGGGGGAAGAGGCGGCGCAACATGGCAGCGCGCGCGGCGCCGAGCTCGTTGAGCATCAGCGGGGCGCCGGCGAGCTCGGCGAAGATGGCGAGCAGACCCGTGCCGGCCGAGGGCTCGATCACAATGTCGCCCGGCTGGATCGCCGCGGCGACTGAGACGATCTGCGCGAGCGGGAGCGGGGTCGAAAATTGCTGGAGCGCCTGGCTTTCCTCCGAACGCCGGGTGTGCGTCGGCAGCAAGGCCGCGAGCGTCTCCAGCATGGCAAGCTGCGCGGCGATGGGTTTTGCGCGCATCGCGGGACCGAAGCGGCGCAGGAACAGGACCAGCGCGGCCTCGCCGGCGTCATAGGCCTGTTTCCAGGCCCAGCAGCCTTCGGCATCGGAGCCGCCAAAGGCCTGCTCCATCGCGGCGCGGAGCGTCCGCGCATCGATGGCCTCGCCTCGGCTCAGGTTGGTCAGGAGCCGCCCGACGGCGGCGATGAGGGACTCGGCGACGCTGTCGGGATCGGTGACAAGCAGCAATGCGGCGCGGGACCGCGCCGGAGCAAGGTTCGAGGTCATGGAACGGACTTTCGGAGAGCCGGGAGCGGGACAGCCGGACGCGGCGCTCTCTCGACTGCGCCCGGCTCGCCCGTCCCGGGCACACCTCGAACTCTAGTCGCGCCCATGAATAAAGGCCCGGCGCTCACGCGCCGGGCCGTCATGGCAGAGGATCAACTGGCCGGTTCGATTCTATAGCGAAGCCGATCGAGGTTGCCGATCCGATAGCGGCCGTAGCCGCCCGGCGGCCGGAAGCGGATGGCGCGGGGGCGGCTCGGGTCGATCGCGACCTCGAGCCGCTGATGCGTGGTGCCGTCGCAGAAGGTGAGCGGCTCGTCGAAAACGAGCATCCAGCCGTTGCGCAATCGCGGCCGCAGCGCGCGTTGTTCGGCCACCGCGCGGCAGCGCGCGCGCCACTCGGTGGCGTGCGCATTGTCTGTGGGCGTCAGCAGGTCGAGGATCGCCGCCGGGCACTCGGCCTCGCACGGACCCATGGTTTCGTCCATGTCCTTGTAGCCGAAGATATAGCCTTCGCGGTCGCGGGGGTTGTAGCGGACGAGGCAGACGACCGCGAACACCCCGCGCGCCCTGCCCTCACTGAGCTGCTCGACCGCCGCATAATAGGTGCGCATCCGCACCAGCGCAGAGCGAAGCACGGTCGAACGGACGGTGTCGCTGGTATAGGTGAACTGATCGTCGAGATAGGCGCGCGGCCCGGAATGGCCGCCAAGCGATTGCATATAGAGCCAGCCCATGACGGGTCTCCTGAAATGAGGACGCCCGGCACGAGGCCGGCGTATGAGGGTTGGAAAGTCGCATCGGTCACGCGCCCGAGGCGGTCGCCGACGGGTCGGACGCCGTTCCCGCGCGCAGCCAATGGTCGCAATCGATCCAGTCGAGCGAGCGGCACTCGCCGAGGTCGAGGAGCTGCGCGCCGCCGCCGAATCCGTCGAGCCGCGGCTTCGAGCAGGTCAGCGCCCAGGTGAAGCCCCAGCGGCCAGTCAGGCCGAAGGCGTCGGCGCAGCGAAGCGCAAACTGGATCACATGTTCGGGTTCGCCATAACCGTCAGAATGGAGCCATAGCGCACCGGGTCGGTGATCGGGGTCATGGTCCACGGAGAAGCCGAGATCGCAGCCCTCGGCGCGGTCGATCTCGTCGGCGAGCGTGTCGCGAAGGGCCATTGCCGCTCGGGCGTTTTCGGCACTGCCGACATCGAGAATGCAGGAAAAGTGGGTGAAATAGTCAGCCATGGCGGCCTCCTGAAAGAACGAAGCCCGGCGCGACGGCCGGGCTTCTGAAGGGTTGAAAGCAAGGGAGTGAGGCAAGGCGCCGGCTCACGGTGTTGATCCGACGACCTTCAGCCGGGAGGGCTCGGCCGCTGCTGTCGCGGCAATTGCGAAGGGATCGACCTCGCGGTGGATCGGTTGCGCGCGGCCCATCCAGGGCTCGGGCCGGATCGCGCGCACCCAGTCGACGAAGCTGGGCACGAAGCCCAGGTCTTCGCGCACATGCTGCTCGCCGATCAGCCGCACGGGCACGACGCGACCGGTATGAATCGTGATCGTCGCGCCGAAGAAGCGTTCGAGCATGAAGACGCCTTCGGCGTGATGGCGCAGCGCCCGGTGGCGGAAGTCGGCGGTGATCGTCTTCGATTCGTCGAACCATTGATGCAGCGCGAGATAATCGTCGGCGCTGCCGCCCCATTTGCGCGCCGAGGAGAGCGCGTGATGATATGGATGTCCCATCGTGCGCCTCCTCAAAGCTCATGGCTGTAGTCGTCGGTGGCGGTGTAGCGCTCGTGATAGTCGAGCCTGATCGTGCGCTTCTCCGCGTCGAAGACGAATTCGCCATAGGCGCCGTCATTGTTTTCCCAGCCGCCGTGAAGGTCGGCGAGGGCATCATAGGCGAGCTCCTCGATCGCCTGGCCGAGGGGCAGACATCGTGGCTCGGGTTCGTCCTCGTCAAAGCGCGCGACGGCGAGCTCGACGTCGGTGCTCGGCATCGCGAGCTCGCCCTCGGTGCCGCGCGCGTCGATTCCCTCGATCTGGCCGGAATCGCCATAGCCGTCGAAACTGACGACGACGGTGGTGATCCCTGCGGCGGTCAAGGCATCGAACAAGGCGGCCTTGTTTGCGGGGCGCAGCTCGGCCCGGCGCCGCTGGCGCTCATCGTATTGACGGATGATGCGATCGAGATCGGGATTGGGGGCAGGCGCGATTGCGCCCGGTTCGGACGTGCTGGTCATCGGAAATTCTCCTGAAGAAAGTGCCAGGAGCGCGGCCGGCGCGCTCCCGGCGGAAGGGCGTCACTCGGCGGCGACCGCTTCGATCGCCTCGGTCGGCTCGGGCTCGGCGCCGCCCGACTCGGTGGTGAGGAAGGCGGGCAGCGGCTCGGCGTTGCCGGGCTCGCCTGTATCCTCCTCGGCGGCCGTGTCGGTTTCGGCCATCTCCATCCGCAGCGGCTCGGGGAGCCAATCGCTGTCGGCGAGCAGCCGCTCGGCTTCCTTGGCCATGTCGGGCTTCTTGAGATGGTCGATGAGCTGGGCTGCCATCTCGCCCTGCCCCTCGCGCACGGCGTCGAGGATGCGCGTCTTGGTGACCTTGCCGAGATAGGAGTCGATGGTCGGTCGCCAGCCGGCCGCAACCAGGTCGAGCCCGACGGCACGCGCAACCACCTCGCCATGCGCCAATGCACGCGGACGTCGGTTGAACGGCTCCTGCGTCACATTGAGCGTCAGCGAGACGCAATGCGCGAACAGCGTCCGGCGTTCTTCGGCGCCGAACGCAACCAACGCATCCCACAGCGCCTCCGATCGGTCGGGGAGGCGCTCGGCCCAGAACTGGTGCCGCGCCTCGATGCCCTTGGCGGGCCCGGTTTCGGCAAGCCCCGGCACCTGACCGGAGAAGGTCTCCGATTTAGCCGAGATTTCGAGGCAGCTCTCCGAGCCGAAATGGTAGAACGCCGAAAGCGCGAGAACATGGAGCGCTGCGAGATGCGCCATGTCGGGATCCCAGGCGAGCGCATCACGGAGGGCCAGCGTGCGCCAGGCGGTGAGTTCGGTGACCAGCCGCTCCGACAAGGGTTTCAGGGCTTGGCCGTCATCGGGCTCCGCTTCGTCTTCGAGCGGAGCGCCGCCGATTGTCACGATCGGCCCCGCGCCCGAGTCGGGATTGCCATCCGCGCTCCCGTCACCATCTCCCTCGACCGGCGCTTCGTCTTCCGGACGAACGAACCCGCGTTCGACATGCAAGCGGCCATCACGATCGAGCGACACGAACGCGCCGGCGCGTGCAATCTCGTCGGGCTCATAGATGAGCATAGGACGATTGAACGCCTCGATGGCCGCTTCGAGCGCGTCGATCCGCTCGATCACCGTGCCGGGAATGTCCTCGGCGCCTTCATGCTCGGTGTAGAGGCGGTCGAGCTCGTCGACGCGTGCATCGTGCGCGTCCTGCTCGGCCTCGCTCGGTTCTGGGCGGCGACCGTGCAGCCGTCGCAGTCCCATCGTATGGCCGTAATCAAGGTCGAGCGCGGCTTCGATCCATTTCCAGCCCTCATCGGCAATGGCCTGCGCCTGGGCGGCGAGTTTCTCGGTGGCGAGGCGGTCGATGAGCGCGACATCGTCGAGCCAGCCGCCGCGGTCCTGCTCGAACAGGTCGCGCGTGACGGTGCCGCCAGCCGCCTCGTATGCCTCGACGCCGACGAACACCGCGCGCCGATCGGTCGCCGCGACCGAGTCCTCGGTCAGCGCGTGGCGGATGTAATGCGGCTGCCGGAACGGGGAGCGCTGGATCGCGTCCCAGACCTGGAGCTGGCGCTCGTGATCGGTGCTGACGGTGAACGCCATCAGCTGCTCGAGGCTGATGCCGTCCTCGGCATAGAGGTCGAGCAGCGCAGGCGCGACGGACGCGAGCCGGAGCCGCTGCTTGACGATCGTGGCCGTCACGAAAAAGCGCGCGGCGACCTCTTCGACGGCGGTGCCGCCGTCGACCAGCGCCTTGAACGCGCGGAACTGGTCGAGCGGATGGAGCGGAACCTGATGCGTGTTTTCGGCCAGGCTGTCCTCCTCGGCCGCGATCGGCGAGGCGGCGTCGCGCACGTTGCACGGGATGGCGGCGTTTTTGGCGAGCCGCTTCGCCTTGACCAGAATTCCAAGCGCCTGGAACCGGCGGCCTCCTGCCGGCACCTCATAAGTGCCGGTCTCGTTGCCCTCGGAATCGAGGACCGGCCGGACGTTGAGATTTTCGAGCAAGCCCCGCCGGGCGATGTCCTCGGCGAGTTCTTCGGTCGAGATGCCGCGCTTGATGCGGCGAACATTGGCTTGCGACAACACCAGCTTATCGAACGGGATGGAACGATGATCGCCCAAGGAGGCAATCTTCTGAATGGCCTTGGCCATGTCACGGGTCCTTTCGCGACGGGCGGCCGGGAGCCTCTCTCCCTGACCTCTCAACCCGTCACGAAGGCTCAGCGCAGCCCTCTTCCTCTCCGCTCGGCACGCGTCGGCGCCACGGCTTGGCCACGTCCGGGTCCGACCGGAAGATCAACGGCGAAACATTGTGGTCCGGCCCGCAGCGCCGGGAGAATCGCTATCGACCAGTGACGGCGCAGGGGAAGGGGTCAGCTGACGCGGTACACGTCGCCGCTGCCGGCGTCGCGATACAGATCGACCCGCTCGCCGTCCCAATGGTAATCGAGGTGGACGCCCTGAATTACATTCGCGGCGCGATCGGGGTAGAACAGACCGGCACATTCCCCGCCGGGGTCGCGCGCGCTGGGATAGACGATGCCGTCCGACCCGGCCGTCCGCAATGACGCGCCGAGCGCTTGGGCCTGACGATAGTCGTCCCCCTGCAAGGCGGGCGCATAGCCCGGATCGCCGCGAAGATCGTGAACATCCGCGTCGATATCGAGGACCAGCTCACGAAACTGCGATGTCCATCCCGGCGCTTCAGCGGTGCGTGCCATGAAACACGCATGATGGTGCATGGTCTCCATCAGAGCGGTTTCGAAACGACGCGCGGCATAGAGGACGCCGTAGCTGCCGTCACTGAAGCGGCTCGGCCGATCGGGGCTGACATGCGTGAATGGCGCCATCAGATAGGTCGCGCCAGGTCCCCCGACTCTGCGCTGAGGCGGCACGAGATCGAGCGTGCCCAATGTCTCCATGAGCCGGGGATTGGTCTTCTGCTCGGCGGCGATCAGCAGCGGCCAGTCTTCGGGCTCGGCGATATCCTCGAACAGGTCGATCGGTGGGAAGGCGCTGCGGATGATCCGCCGTGCGTCGCGCCAGGTGAGATGGGTAATCGGAATCGCCGCGGGATCGATCACCACGCCCCACGCTCGGCGTCGAGATAGCGACGCACGCGCATCAGGTCGGTGAGTTCACCGCCGAGCATCACGGCGAGCGCCGAGCGGCCGCCAAAGGCCCGGTTGGGCGCCTTGATCCAGGCATAGCCGCGCTGCGGCTCCTGAAAGATGATCCTCAATGCCTTGTGGATGCCGATCAGGTTCGAGAGCCGTGCCCTGCCGTCGCGGTCGATGCGGCCGCGATCGCCGCTCTTCCACCGACGATAGGTTCGGATCGACAGGTCGAGCAGGATTGAGGCCTGCTCGTCATTGAGACCCCATTTGTCGAACAGGTTGAGTATCGCGCGGAACATTGCCCCCGCTTCCTCGTCGGTGATCGGCTCAGGCACGAAGGGCGCCGCCTCGGTGTCGACATGGGTGAGCATCATTCCACCTCCGTTTGGCAGGATATAGGGGAAACGATGCCATTTAGCAATGATGCCAACGCGATTCGGCGTTTCGCACAGGCCGGGCATCGGGGTGAGCAGGGTTTCATACCGCGTCCTGCTCGGGTTCGGGCTCGGGCTCGGGCGCCGGGTCGGGCGATGCGGCGCCGGGCCGGAAGGCGAGGAGCGTGTCGGCGGCCTTGGAGGCAGCCGAGGCGGCGCGCACGATCGCCTTGGCGTCCTCGCGCAGCACGTCGAGCCAGGAGCCGATATAATCGGCATGGCGGACGGTGGGCGTGATGCCGAGCGCGGCACAGCAGAAGGCGGCACACATTTCGGCGACATATCCTGACAGTCCAGCCCAAAATGGCGGTTGGAAGGTGAAAACCATCGGTTGC
>CAMLGC010000007.1 GCA_946479505.1 uncultured Sphingomonadaceae bacterium | reverse complement strand
TCGCCGAGGCCGCCGCGCCGGCGCCGCCGCTCGGGCCGGTGATCGCCGGCGGCGTCGCATTCGGAAAATACTGGTTGAGGGAGGCAAGAGCTTGCCCCTCGTTTGCACTGCCATCGAGACCGTCCGGCAACAGGGTTCCGAGATCCAGCGAGCTTTGCCGGAACTGAATGATATACGTCTTTTCGGAGCCGGCCGTGAGCGTGTAGCCGTCATTTACGACCGTAAGCGAGCTGATCGTCAAGCCCACCCAGTCGAAGTCGCCGCCTCCTGCATTCTTGACCCAGTTGATCGCAGCCGGAAAGCTCGCGCTCGTGCCGTTCGAGAAGCTGAGGGTCGCCGTGACCGATGTGTCGTTGCCTTGCGTGCCGCCCCACAACCCGTTCGCCGAGACTTGGCTGATCGACAGGCTTGTGATGTTGAGCGTGCTGAACAGCTCACCTCGATCGGTGCTGTTGGGATTGTTCGTGTATTCGGCAATAGCCCCACGGCTGAATGTCGCCGTGAGCGTAGTCTGCGCATGGGCGTGCGCACCCCCGAGCAGCGCCCAAACCGTGAGCGCTGCGACAAGCAATCTCTGCAACAACTTAGTACTTCTCCCTCACGACCCGTTGCGCCCCGGGTCTGACGCGCCCTGTTCCACCGTAGAACCAACTGGTTAAGAGCGGGTAGGCATTTTTTAGGGAGAGATGCGTGTCAAGAAAACTGGCTCAAAGCAGCCGGACGTCGCTAGCCGAGAACAGAGCGTGTTCCATCCACATCAGTCGGAATCATCCGCGCGCATCTTCCCGCTATCCGCCCACCACATTCTGGCACTGCTCGCCGAGCCCTTCGATCCCCAGCGCCATCGTATCGCCCGCCTTCAGGTACCGCGGTGTCGGTTTTTGACCCATACCAACGCCGGGCGGTGTCCCGGTCGTGATGATATCCCCTGGCAGCAGCGTCATGAATTGCGACAGATAGGACACGATCTGAGCGACGCCGAAGATCATCGTCCGGGTGCTGCCCGTCTGGCGGCGTTCGCCATTGACGTCGAGCCACATCGAAAGCGCCTGCGGATCTCCTACCTCGTCGGCAGTCACCAGCCATGGCCCCACCGGCCCGAAAGTCGGGCAGCCCTTGCCTTTGTCCCAGGTTCCGCAGCGCTCGAGCTGATATTCGCGCTCCGAAACGTCGTTGACGATGCAATAGCCGGCAACGTGGCTTAGCGCGTCCGCCTCGGTGACACACGAAGCCGTCGTTCCGATCACAACGCCGAGTTCGACCTCCCAATCGGTTTTGCAGGAGCCGCGCGGAATGGCGACCGGATCATTCGGCCCCTGAATGCAGCTCACCGCCTTGGTGAACATCACGGGCTCGGCCGGAATCTCCATGTTCGATTCGCGTGCGTGATCGGAATAGTTGAGCCCGATCGCGAGGAATTGCCTCGTCCCGGCGAAGGGCGGACCGAGCCGCCCCGGCGCCTCGATCAAAGGCAGCGTTTCCAGATCGAGATCGGCGAATTCCCGAAGCCGCTCCGGCGAGAGCTCGGCGGGTCCGATATCGGCGACGATGGACGAAAGGTCCCGGACTTGGCCGTTCGCGTCGACCACACCCGGCTTCTCCTGCCCGGCCTTGCCAAATCGACAGAGTTTCATGCGTATTCCTTCGAGCTTGCGTTGCGATGGCATGGTCGGCGCGATGCGCAGACAAGAGGAGCGAAAACCGGACGGCTTTATTCCGAATAATGCCGCCTTTTGGACGTACAGCCGATCCCGGCATTGAACCGATTGCCGGGGTCGAGCGTGCGGTAGAAGTCGGCGAGCACGGGCTCTGCGGAATAGACCTGACCGACATTGTGTTCCGCCGGATAGCGGGCGCCGCGTTGGTCGAGCAGGCGCCACATCCGGTGTTCGATCGCGAGGCAATCACGGCCGCGGGCCACGATATAGTCCTGATGAAGAACATGGCAGAGAAAGTGGCCGTAATAGATCTTGTGAATCAACGCCGCATCGAGATCCTCGGGCAGCGTTTCGAACCAGTCGCGCTCGTTGCGCCGCAGCGCCACGTCGAGCGCAACGATTCCCGCCGTTTCCGACGGATGGATCGCCCGGTAGCGCACGGCCGCCCCTGCGATGACGAACCGGTGCAGGAAGGCCTTGCGCGCCTCGACCGGTGTGCATTCGAACGAATCTCTGTCCGCCTTCTCCGCACCTTGCCACCGTTCGAGAAGCGCGCGCATCTCGCCCACGGCATCCTCCGATATGCGAAGAGCCAGATGATGCGCGAAATGCCTGCGCCAGACGCGCAGCCGTGGCGGCAGATGATCGCGCCAGAGTCGTCCGAGCGCGAACAACAGGCGATCCGAGAGATTGGCGGGCAACCAGCGCACGCGCGACACAGCAGCGTCGAATCGGCTCTTCAGCGCGAAGAAGGACGGCAACCGGTCGGTTCCGAGCCTTTCGATCAGCAGGAACTGATCCTTGCCGTACCGGTCGGCGAGATCGAACGCGTCGCGGTGCAGATATTCGCCCGCGATCGGAAGCGAGGCGGATTCCCGAAGGATCAGCCTTCGCAGCCGGCCGAGATCGGCGGGATCGTTGCAGCCTATATAGAAGGTCCTGCTATTCGGCTCCGCCTCGAACGTATCGAGCCGCACTGCGAAGACCATGAGCTTGCCCGCCGAGCCCGATGCCTCGAACAGGCGGCGGGTATCTGCGTTGAAACGCGCCGGCGTGTCGGCATCGACATCGCGCACGTGCCGCGAATAGTCGACGTCGCTCGCGACGCGCGCGCCATGCCCCACCGCGGGATCGAATCTTCCTTCCTGCAACCGGGCGAGGATCTCGTGCGGGGTATCGCCGAGCGAGATGCCAAGATGATTGACCAGCCGCAGCTCGCCCGCGGCGTCGACCTGCGCAAAAAGCGACATCTGCGTAAAAGCGGGGCCCCGCCGCGTGAGCGCACCGCCGGAGTTGTTGCAAATGCCTCCGATCACCGAAGCCCCGAAGCAGGAGGAGCCGATGACCGAGTGCGGTTCCCGGCCGATCGGCCGCAGCCGCCGTTCGAGCGCATCGAGTGTGGCGCCGGGCAGGCAGATGACCTGCCGCCCGCCGTCGATCAGAAAAATGCCCTTGAGCCGCGTGAGGCTCACGATGACGACATCGCGATCGTACCCGCCGGTGGCCGGTGTGGAACCGCCGGTCAGGCCGGTATTCGACGCCTGCGAGATCACGACGACATCCGCCCGGATACAGAGCTCCAGAACGCGCCATTGTTCCAGCAGCGTGCCGGGTCTCACCACGGCAAGAGCGTCGCCGTCCCCGAAGCGAAAGCCCGTTCGATAGCGGTGCGTTTGGCGCGAATGCGTCAGGACATGCCGTCTGCCGACGATCGCGCGCAGCGACCAGAGAAAATCCGTGCGGGACTGCGCATCGTTCATCGAACGAGCTCCTGCCGCGCCGCCGGGGCGATCCCGATTTGGGCCACGACGCGCCACATCAACAGATCGTTGACCAAGGTCGCACCAGCTTCATGCTCTCGCCTCGTCGACCCCTGGCGATGCCGCCACTTCGTCGACGTGGATTCGCGAGGTTCCGAGATCGATCACGGCAAGCATCGCCGCTGCGGCACCCGCGCCGTCGCCGGCTTCGATCGCATCGACAATCCGCGTGTGCAGCGCGAGGCTGTGGGCGAGCACGCTGCTTTCGTTGATCGCGTGATTGCGCGTGAACGACGCGACGAGCGCCGTTTCGACGATCCCGCCGATCGACCGGATGAGCGAGTTGCCCGATGCCGACAGGATCGCCACGTGAAAATCGAGATCCGCGGCGGCGAAGCGGTGCGGCGTATTGCCGGCATCGGCCATCGCGGTCAGCGCCGCGCGCATACGGGCGAGATCGTCCGCCGCGGCGTGCCGTGCCGCGAGCGCGGCCGCGCGCGGCTCGATCGCGCGCCGCACTTCGGCGATCTCGTCGCGGAACCGCACGTCGTAGCCGAGCGCGAGCTTCCAGCGGAGCACGTCCGCGTCGAACATCGTCCAGCGCGACATCGGCAGCACGCGCGTGCCGACCCGCGCTCGCGGCCGAACGAACCCCTTTGCGGCGAGCGTCTTGATCACCTCGCGCAGCACCGGGCGCGATACCGCGAAGCGCGCCAGCAGCTCGGCTTCGGGCGGCAGCGTTTCCCCGGGCGCCAATCGGCCGGCGAGGATATCGGTCGCGAGCGCTCGCGCGATATGATCGTGCGCGGACATCACGCGATCGCCGCTGCCCGCGAACGCCGGCACGGCAGTGCTCGCCACCCGCTCAGGCCGCATCGGAATAGGGCCAATTGGCACGCGTGAAGGCGCCGCCGTCGACCCACAGCGTCTGGCCGGTGACGAATGCGGCGGCGGGGCCGGCGAAGAACAGCACGGCGCCCACGACGTCGTCAGGCGTGCCGACCCGGCCGAGCGGCGTGGCGCGCGCCCAGGCCGCTTCGTAGTCGGGGGCCTCGTCCGCCGTCCGTTCGGTGCGGATCGCACCCGGCGCCACGCAATTGACGGTAATGCCCAACGGCCCCAGCTCGACCGCGGCGGTCTTGGTGAACTGCTCGATCCCGCCCTTGGATGCGGTGTAGTCGACGAGCTTGGGGAAGGCGAGCTTGTTGCAGCCCGAGCCGATGTTGACGATCGCCCCGCCCTGCCCGGCATCGCGCATCGCGCGCGCGACGGCCTGGGTGTTGAGGAAGCATCCCTTGAGATTGGTCCGGATCACTGCGTCCCAATCCGCCTCCGCCAGATCGAGCAGCGATGCCCAGGTCTGGATCCCCGCATTGTTGACGAGCAGATCGGGCGCGCCGCCGTGCCAATCGCATGCCGCCGCGACGAAGCGGTCGACATCCCCCTTGACGCCGACGTCGCAGCCGCAGGCGAACACGTGCTCGCAAACATCGCCGGCGGGGTCGCGATCGCTGGTAGCGACGGCATAGCCGGCCTCGACGAGCGCACCGACCAGATGGCGGCCGATCCCCGCACCGCCCCCGGTGACGATTGCCAACCTGCGGCTCACAAGCTCATTCCTCCGTCGATGACGACATTGCTGCCGGTCATGAAGCGCGCATCGTCCGACGCGAGCAGCAATGCCGTTGCGGCGATTTCCGCTGCGTCGCCGAGGCGCCCCATCGGTTGTCGCGCGACGAACGCCGCGCGCGCCGCGGCCGGATCGCCGGAGGCGGCGAAGCGCTCGTGAAGCGACGGCGTATCGACGGTGCCGGGGCTGATCGCGTTGCAGCGAATCCCGCGATCGACATAGTCGCGCGCGACCGACATGGTGAGGCCGATCAACGCCGCCTTGCCGGTGGCGTATGCAAAACGGTTCGGCGCCGCCATCACCGACGAGACGACCGACGCGATGTTGATGATCGCGCCGTTGTTGCGCTCGAGCATCGCCGGGAGAAACGCCTGGATCATCAGCATCGCGGTGCGCACGTTGATCGCGATGCTGCGATCGAAGTCGGCGGGCGCGCACTCGAGGATCGCCCCTTCGGCAACATGGCCGACGCAGTTGACGAGCACCGATGCCTGCGGATGCGCGCGGGCCAGCGCGGCGACGCCGGCCTCGTCGGTGACATCGAGTGCGATCGGCCGCCAACCATCCGCCGCCGGGCCTTCGGGCAACCGCCGGTCGACGGCGATCACCTCCGCCCCTTCAGCGAGAAATCGGTCCGCGATCGCGCGTCCGATCCCTTGCGCGGCGCCGGTGACGACGCAGGTCTTGCCGCTCAATCTGTCCATTCAGTCGTGCTCATAAAACGTCATACAATATGGTTTCTTTTGCTGGGCAAAGGAGACCGGGTCAACTAGGGTGTTTTGAACCAGGATCAGGAAGAGATGCCATGAAGAAGTGCAGCACGCTCCCGGCCACCGCGACGCGCCGCACCATGCTCGGGGCGTTGATGCTGGGAGCGGCGGCAGCGGCCGTGCCGGCGATGGCGGGCGTGCCGCGGCGCTTCTTCGGCCCGGGGGGCGAGCCGATCGGCCTTCAGATCTACACGCTCGGCACCGAGATGTTGAAGGACCTCGATGCGACCTTCGCGGCGGTCGCCGGAATCGGCTATCGCACCGTCGAGCTGCTGACGCTTGCCGATCACAGCCCGGCCGAGATACGCGATGCACTCAAGCGCGCCGGTCTCATCGCCCACAGCACCCAGACATCGTTCCGAACCCCGAGCGGCCCCAACCTGACGACGGGTCTCGACGAGCAGATCGAGGCGGCGCACACGATCGGCCTAGAATGGGTCGTCCCCAGCCTGTTCGACGTGCCCGAGCGGCTCGGGCCTCCGCGCGCCGGCGAGGACCTGGGCGCCTGGTTCGTTCGTCTTGCCGCAAAAATGACGGCGGACGACTGGAAACATTATGCCGACACGCTCAACGAAACGGGGGCCGTCCTCAAGCGTGCCGGGATCGGCATCGCGCACCACAACCACAATCTCGAGTTCAATCGCGTCGGCGATACCACCGGGTTCGATCTGCTTCTGGCGCACACCGATCCTTCGCTGGTTGCGTTCGAGATCGACGTCGGCTGGGTCGCCGCGGCGGGGCACGACCCCGTGGCGATCCTGAACGCGCATCCGGGGCGCTTCCGTATGATCCACATGAAGGACATCGCACCCGAAACCGTGCCGAACTATGCCTTCAAGCAGGTTCCCGCGGTCCCGGGCCAGGGCGTTCTCGACTGGGCGACCCTGCTTCCGGCTGCGAAGAAGGCGGGCATCACCGGCTGGTACGTCGAGGAGGAGGCACCCTTCCCCACGACCCGGCTGGACGCCGCGCGCGCGAACTACGCCTACCTGTCGACGCTCACCGTCTGACGCGCCCGCCGGCGCTCAGATCCCGAGCACCGCGCGGTTGAGGGCATCGTCGGTGCCGGCGGCGGCGAAGTCGTCGAACGCATGCGGCGTCACGCGGATGATGTGATCGGCGATGAAGGGCGCACCCTCGCGCGCGCCGTCTTCGGGGTGCTTCATCGCGCATTCCCATTCGAGCACCGCCCAACCCGCAAAATCGTATTGGGCGAGCTTCGAGAAGATGCCCGTGAAATCGATCTCGCCGTCGCCGAGCGAGCGGAAGCGCCCCGGCCGGTCGATCCAATCCTGATACCCGCCGTACACGCCCGAACGGCCGGTGGGGTTGAACTCGGCATCCTTGACGTGAAACGCCCTGATCCGGTCGTGGTAGTGATCGATGAAGGCGAGATAGTCGAGCTGCTGGAGGACGAAGTGGCTCGGGTCGTAGAGGATATGGCACCGCTCGTGATCGCCGACCGCCGCCAGGAAGCGCTCGAAGGTGACGCCGTCGTGAAGGTCTTCGCCGGGGTGGATTTCGTAGGCGAGATCGACGCCGTTTTCGGCATGGACATCGAGGATCGGCCGCCAGCGCGCGGCGAGTTCGGCGAACGCCGTCTCGACCAGGCCGGCGGGGCGCTGCGGCCAGGGATACACGTACGGCCAGGCGAGCGCGCCCGAGAAAGTGACGGCGGTCGAAAGCCCGAGATGGCGCGATGCGCGCGCCGCGCGGGCCACCTGATCGACCGCCCAGGCCTGGCGCCGGGCGGGATCGCCGCGCACCTCGGGCACCGCAAAGCCGTCGAACATCGCGTCGTAGGCGGGATGCACCGCGACAAGTTGGCCCTGAAGGTGAGTCGACAATTCGGTGATCTCGAGCCCATGCCCCGCAAGCGTGCCGCGCACGTCGTCGCAATAGGTCTTGCTCTCGGACGCGGTCTGGAGATCGAACAGGCGCGCGTCCCAGGTCGGAATCTGCACGCCCTTGTAGCCGAGCTCCGCTGCCCAGGCCCCGATCGCGTCGAGCGTGTCGAACGGCGCGGCATCGCCGGCGAACTGGGCGAGAAAGATCGCCGGTCCCTTGATCGTCTTCATCGTGTCTCTCCCTCGTCAGACGGTGAGCGGCACCCATCCGGCGCCGGCGCGACTGCTTGCAACCGCGGTCGAGACGAGTGCCATTCCGCGCAGGCCGTCCTCGGCGCCCGGCAGCAGCGGCGCGTCGCCCTCGCCGCGCAGCAGCGTCGCAAAATCGCGATACAGGTTCGCGAATGCCTCGAGATAGCCCTCGGGATGCCCCGGCGGCACGCGCGTCGCCGCGCGCGCATCGGCGCCGATCTGCTCGACGCCGGCACGGATCGTTTCGCTGCGCCCGTCGAGATGGTTGAGCGTCAGCGCGTTGGGCGCCTCCTGCCGCCAGTGCAGCGCGGCCTTCTCGCCGTAGATCGACAAGGCGAGCCCGTTGAGGTCGCCGACCGCGATCTGCGATGAAATCAGCGCGCCGGGCACATCGCCGGCAAAGCGCAACAGCATGTTGCAATCGTCGTCGAGCGCACGCCCGCCAACCATCGTGTTGAGATCGGCGCAGATCCGTTCGACACGCAGCCCGCTCACGAATTCGGCCAGATTGAAGGCGTGGACGCCGATATCGGCGATGCACCCGCCCTCGCCCGATCGCGCGGGGTCCGCACGCCACTCGGCCTGCTTGCTGCCGGCGCGCTCGATCGGCTCGGCGAGCCAGCCTTGCGAATAATGGACCACCACCTTGCGAACGCGGCCGAGCGCGCCTTCGGCGACGAGCCGGCGCGCCTCGCGCACCAGCGGATAGCCGGTATAGGTGTAGGTCAGTCGATACGGCACCGATGCGTCGGCGACGAGTTCCGCAAGCACGCGCGCTTCGGCAAGCGTCGCGGTCATCGGCTTGTCGCTCATCACCGCGATGCCCGCGCCGATGGCCGCTGACGCGGCGGGCAAATGGACGTGGTTGGGCGCGACGATCGAGATGAAATCCACCCCGTCTTCACGCGCGCTTTCGGCCGCCAGCATCTCGCGATACGAAGGATAGGCGCGTGCCGGGTCGATGCCGTAGTCCGCGCCTGCCGCGCGCGACCGATCGGCATCGCTGCTGAACGCGCCAGCGACGAGTTCGATCTCGCGGTCCATCTCGGCGGCGAGGCGGTGAACCGCGCCGATGAACGAGCCCGGCCCGCCGCCGATCATCCCCATCCGAAGCCGCGGCATCAGCGTTCCCCCTCTATTCCGGCTGTCAGCGCGCCTGCGCGAGATAGCCCGCCATCCGCTTCTTCGCGAGCGGCGGCAGCTTGGCGGCTGCGGCGGCGACGCCGGCGCGGTTGCCGGCATTGCCTACCTCAATCAGGCCGACCATCCCGAGCCCGGTATGGGGCAGGCAGTGATAGCCGTAGAGGCCGGGCTTGGTGAAGGTGACCGTGATCTCCTCGTTGATCTTGCCCTTGAAGCCGGGCGCCCCCGCGGGAGTCATGGCCGGGAAGGATTCGGCATTGTGCCCTTTGTCGGCCGCGACGAACTTCACCGTGTCGCCGGGTGCGATCTTCACGAAGCCGGGTTCGAAGACCATCATGCCTTCCTTGCCCTTGGTCAGCATCTTGACGCGGACCTCCTTGGCCAGGGCGGGGGTCGCGATCGTCAGCGTTATTCCGACGGCAAGCGCGGCGGCTGTTCTCAGTCCAACGAACATCTTGTTACACCTTACCTTCGCGTAGAAACTCCACCGCGTGATGCGCTGCGCGCGCGGTGATCGCCATATAGGTGAGCGACGGATTCTGGCAGCCCGACGACGCCATACACGCGCCGTCGGTGACGAACAGGTTCGGCACGTCGTGCGCCTGGTTGAACCCGTTGAGCACCGAGGTGGCCGGATCGCGCCCCATGCGGGCCGTGCCCATTTCGTGGACGCCGAGGCCGATATTGCGATCGCCGGGATAGACGACGATGTCGGTGCAGCCCGCCATCTCGAGCATTTCCTTCGCGTCGGCGTTGATCTGCTTCATCATCTGGTGGTCGTTGTCGCCGAGCGTGCAATCGATGTGAACAATGGGAATGCCCCACCCGTCGCGTTCCTTGCCGAGCGTGACGCGGTTGTCGGGGCGCGGCAGCATCTCGCCGAAACCGCTCAGCCACATCGACCAGGAACCGGGTTCGCGGAGCCGCGCCTTGAACTCGGTGCCGACTCCCGCCTCGCCGACGCCGCGGCGCCAGGCATTGCGGAAGCTGCCGCCCTGATAGGCATAGCCGCGGATATAGCCGTCGGCGGGCTCGCTGACGTTGCGGTAACGCGCAATGTAGAAGCCATTGGGCCGCCGCCCGCGATAGTACATGTCCTCGAAACCGGGATAGGTCCCGATCGCGCCAAGCCCCGTCATGTGGTCGATCAGATAGCGACCGACCGCATCCGAGCGGTTGGCGAGGCCGGTCGGGAATGCCTCCGACGTCGAATTGAGCAGGATCTGCGCGGTGCCGATCGTCGACGCGTTCAGGAAGACGATTCGCGCTTCGTGGACGCTGCCCTGCTTGGTGTTCTGATCGATGACGCGCACGCCGGTCGCCCGGCCGGTCTTCGGATCATGGACCACGCTTTCGACGATCGCGTCGGTGAGCACGGTGACGTTGCCCGTCGCCATCGCCGCGGGCAAGGTCGCGCTGAGGCTCGAGAAATAGGCGCCGAACGAGCAGCCGCGTTCGCACATCGAGCGATATTGGCACTGAGTGCGACCGAGATTCTGCTGCGTCTCGGTGGGCTGGGTGAGGTGCGCGCACCGGCCGTTCGTCATCCGGCGTGTCGGATGTTCTGCGGCGAGCTTGGCCTTGAAGTCCTTCTCGATCGAGGTGAGCTCCATCGGCGGCAGGAACTTGCCGTCGGGAAGCTGCGCGAGCCCCTCTGTCTGGCCCGATATCCCCGCGAAGGTTTCGACATGATCGTACCACGGCGCGAGATCGGCATAACGGATCGGCCAATCGACGCCGTGGCCATCAGCGGCATTGGCGGAGAGGTCCATCTCGCTCAGGCGATAGGTCTGGCGCCCCCACATCAGCGAGCGACCGCCGAGATGGTAGCCGCGAATCCACGCGAACGGACGGTCCTCGGGCGTGGTGTAGGGGTTCTCGCGATCGTTGACCCACCAGTGCTTGGTCGGGGTGCCGAAGGCATAGCAGCGGCTCTGGACGTAATAGTCGCGTTCGATCTCGTCCTCGTTGACGCGGCCCCAGTTCTTGTCTTCCCAGGGGCGCTGCGTATCGGTGTAGTCGGCGCCGTGCTCGACATGGCGGCCGCGCTCGATCACGAGCACCTTGAGCCCGCGTTCGGCGAGCTCCTTCGCTGCCCAGCCGCCGCTCATACCCGACCCGACGACGATCGCGTCGAAGGTAGGATTGCTCTTTGCCTGCATCATACCGCCCATGCCCTCCGGTCTTCGTCCAATGGCATCGAGGCTTCCCATACGCCGGGGATGAGCTCGTATCGCAGCTCCTGCGTCGCGCCGGGTTCGGAGAGATAATAGGTGGTAAGCACGAGATCCTTGAGCCTGATATATGGCCCGGCAAGCGTCGCCACCGGGTCGGCGGCCGGGGCATCGGTTTTCTTTGCCGGCGGCCCTTCAGTGAGCCGAGCGCCCGCCGAGCTCTTTTCCTGTTGATCGAGCGCCTTGCCCGAAGCGATCCGATCGGCATCGGTGGCCTCGGGCTTCCCACCCGAGGGCACCGCCTTCGCCTCCTCGGCGCGGTGCTCGGGCGCAGCCGCGGCTTCCTGCGCCGCAATCTGCGCAGCGTCGAAGGCGACGACCACTGCCTTTCGACGTTCGGGCGCCAACGCGGCGAGCCCCTGCCCGTCCGCCTTGCGTGCGGCGGCGTCGAGCGCCTCGAGCACCGAGGCGAACTCGGCCCGGGTCTTGTCCGACGCCCAGTCGCGCATCATCGCATCGATCGCGCGCGGCACGCCCGCGCCGATCGCGCCGGGCGTGCCGGTCTCGGGGATCAGCGTGTCGGCATAGGCCGCCACCACGTCGAGTTGCGCCGGCTCGAACCAGGAGGCACCCTTCTCAGCGAAGGCCGTTCGCGGGAACGGCACGGCCGCGCCGCCGACCAAAAGCAGCGCGTGCCGCATCAGCGCGCGGCGATCGAGCCTCTCCAATCCGTCGAACCGATTCACGTTTTCTCTCCCGCTGCGTCGCGCTTCCCTTTGATGCGATCCTTCTTCGCATGTTGCGCTGAACCCGACCCGAACAAGGCGGCCGCCGCCATGGGGGAGGCGGCGGCCGAGGGGGAAGGCTTCAGAACTTGATCGTCGCACCTGCATAGAAGACGCGTCCGAACTGCTGGAGCAGGTTAGTCTGCGCGTGCTGCCCGAAATAGGCACGCGTCGGCGCGTCGGTGAGGTTGTTGCCCTGGAGGTAAAGCGTCACCCCGTCGAGCGCGCTGCTCTTCTGGAATGCGTAGGAGAGCTGTGCGTCAACCACGGTCTCGGGCGCATTGCCTGTGATCTGCTCGCCGAAGCCGAAATGCGAGGCGACATAGCCGGAGCGATACCGAACCCCCACGCGACCCGAAAAACCGTTCTTCTCGTAGAAAACCGTTGGGTTGAAGACGTGTTTGGACAGCCCGATCAGCGGCAGCGTGAAAACCTGACCGGAGGCCGGGCTTTTCACCTGGAGACTGCTCTCCGTATAGGCGTAATTGAGGATTACGCCGAGGCCATCGAATGGTGCGGGAAGCGACGGGAAGGTTTTCGTGAACTGCGCCTCGATGCCGTAAACATCGCCGCCGTCGCCATTGATTGGTGCGCTGAGCTGGCCGATGTCGAGCGCGGTGGCCCCCGGCGGTGCATCGGTGGGCAGCGGCGGATAGGTGAGCCCGGCCGCGCGGAAATCGAAATCGTAGATCGTACCGCCTGTGACGAAGCTTTCGAGCCATTTGTAGAACACGCCGACCTGAAACAACCCGGTCGAGCCGAAATAATGTTCATAATCGAAGTCGAACTGCTTCGCGAGATAAGGCCGCAACGTCGGATTGCCGCCGCCGCCGCGCGGCT
Organism: uncultured Sphingomonadaceae bacterium; assembly: GCA_946479505.1. The sequence goes on along the minus strand of CAMLGC010000007.1, from coordinate 60,226 downwards.
GATAGACGCCGCCACCGATATCCGTGAGCCCGAACGTGATCGAGTTGCGCAAATCGAAGAAGCGCGCGCGCGACATCTGCCGCGAGACACTCATCCGCAACCGATCCTGCCGTGACAGGTCGAGGATGAAGTTCGCCGACGGCAGAATCGTCCAGTATTTGTCGCCGAACGTCGAAACGTATCGCTCACCGGTGGCCGAGGTCGGGTCGGTCAGCGAAGAGGTCGAGCTCTGGTCGGTATGTACCACGCGGACGCCGATATTGCCCGAGAAGTTCAGCCCGCCCGCGATCGTGTCGAAATTGAGCTGGCCGTAGCCCGCCCACACCTTCTCGCGGATCGTGAAGCTCTGATCGTAGGTGAAGCCGAGGAAAGGATAATCCTGCCGCGCCTCGCGATCGGGCCCGACGAACTGATCGAGCACCGCGTCGATATCGACCGAGAGAAAATCGGGAAAGCCGTGATCGGCATAGTCGCCCTCGAAGCCGGCGAGCTCATACGAACCGTCAGGCAGCGCGACGGGCGCAGCAATGCCGAACGCGTTGAAGGTCGTGACGACGCGGTCGGCACGCCGGGTCGAATAGCGCCCGCCCGCCTGGAGCGACTTGATGAAACCTCCATCCACCCGCCAGGTCAGATCGCCCGCATAGGCCCACATCTGGTCATTGTCTTCCTGCGGAACGATGTAGAAGCCTTGGAAGCGATTGAGCTCGGGATCCGTGAAATCATAGTTGAAGTTGATGTCGGGCAAATCGAGCCCGTGCAGCACATAATCGAGCTGGAGTGCGCCCGGCACGGTATTCGCGCGGACATAGCCGCCACTCCCGTCGGGCAAATACGTGTTCACGTTGATGCCCGAATTGTAGAAATAGCTGTTCGCGGTCGAATAGCTCGCGTCGAGGCTCAGCGTCAGATTGTCGCCGAAATCCTGCTGGAAGTTTCCGCCGATCGTATAGAGCCGGTCGCGGTCGCTCTCGTCCTGGTTGACCGATTCGAAATCGACGCCGTTACCGCTCTGCCAGTGGCCTCCGGTGATCGCATCCCCCGACAGTACCGGATCGGTGAGCGTGCCCGTCGCCGTGTTGCCGTTCTGCTCGCCCGCGAAGCGCACGCCGCGGCGGCGCACGTCCGAGGTGAAGCGCGACCAATAGCCGTCGATGAGGAGGCGTGTGCTCGGACTCGGCTCGAACTGAATGACGCCCAGCGCACCGTCGCGCGTCTCGGTGCCGCCGAATTGGTTGACCTCCATGCCGTAGCTGATCGCGTCCTGGACGCCATTGCCGTTGAGATCGGTCGGATTGCCGCCGCCGGCATTGCCCGTCAGCACGTAATCATAGCCGTTGAAGCGCGTTGCGACATTAGGCTGGACGAGGCGTGCGTAGCCGAGCGCGATGCCCAGCGTGTCGTGAAGCAGCTTGGCCTGAACCGCGCCCGAGACGCGATAGCCGAATTCGTCTGCATCGGGCTGCTGGTGCGCCCGATCGTTGTAGCTGCCGCGGACGTTGAGCGAGGCTGAGAAATCTTCTGACGAATCGAGCGGTCGCGCCGTCTTGAGCTCGACCTTGCCGGCGATGCCGCCCTCGATCTGCGAGGCCATCGGCGATTTGTAGACCGCGGCCTGATACAGCAGCTCGGAGGGATATTGATCGAACTCGATCGTGCGCAGGCCGCTGGTCGCGACCTGTTCGCGGCCGTTGAGCGTTGCCGACACCAGGTCCTGGTTGAGGCCGCGGATGTTGATCGCGCTTGCCTGACCGCCGCCGCGCTGCGAGGTGACGCCCGGCAGCCGCGCGATCGCGTCGGCGATAGAGGCGTCCGGCAGACCGGCAATATCCTCGGCCGAAACCACGTCGACGATGATCGGCGCGTCGCGCTTGGCCTGGATCGAATCGAGGACGCTGGCGCGGAAGCCTTGAACGACGATGTCGCCGCCGGTTTCGTCCTCCTGCGGCGCAGCGGGCTTGTCGGTGGGATCTTCAGATGAGTCGCCGGCGGGCTGCGCGCCCGCCTGATTCGAATTTTGCTCGTCCGCGACCTGCGCGAAGGCCGGGCTCGCGCCCATGCCCAGAAGCAGCGCGATGCCCGCGCTCCCCAGCATCAGGGCGCTCCGCGCCGAGCGATGTGATCTCACCATGTTCTCCCCTCCTTCGTACCGGCGTCGGATGCGCTGGCCCTTCCGCCTGCTGGCGCTCGCGCGATTGTATGCGCGAGCGCCAGCGGCGACCGCAAAAGATTGCAAAACTATCGCATATTTTACAAGCGCTAATTCTCAGCGGTCGCAGTCGGAGAATTTCCGAGCGAATCGCCACCCCCCATACGCACGTATTTTTCTATGTTTTTCCGTTCACTAAACGGTCTTATTCCCAATTGCACCATACGCTGCCCGGTCGCTTTTCCGTATGTAAATGTTTGCAAATTACGGCGAATCGGCTAGGAGAACGCAAGACGGCGGCTGCAAGCCTCCGTCCGCCGTGTCGTGGCGCCAAGCGATCAGGAGGGGACGTGCAGATTCTCGAGCAACTCAAACCGGGCGTGAATCCGCAGGCTGACACCGTGCCGTGGTGGAAGGGCGCGGTGATCTATCAGATCTATCCGCGCAGCTTTGCTGATTCGAACGGCGACGGGATCGGCGACCTTCCGGGAATTACCGCGCGCCTCGATCATGTGGCTTCATTGGGGGTTGACGCGATCTGGCTGTCGCCATTCTTCACCTCACCGATGAAGGATTTCGGCTACGACGTCGCCGATTATCGTGATGTCGATCCGATCTTCGGGACCCTTTCCGATTTCGATGCGCTGGTCGCTCGCGCACATGCGCTCGGCCTCAGGGTCGTGATCGATCAGGTCTATTCGCATACCTCGGACCAGCATGGCTGGTTCGCCGAGAGCCGCAGCAACCGCACCAATCCAAAAGCCGATTGGTACGTCTGGGTGGACCCCCGCCCCGACGGCGCCCCGCCCAACAATTGGCAGTCGGTATTCGGCGGCAGCGCGTGGGCCTTCGACCCGCGCCGCGGCCAGTATTATTTGCACAACTTCCTGGGCAGCCAGCCCGACCTCAACGTCCACAATCCGGCGGTGCAGGATGCGCTGCTCGATGTCGCGCGCTTTTGGTTGGATCGGGGAGTCGACGGCTTCCGCCTGGACGCCATCAACTTCGCGATGCACGACCCCGAGCTGCGCGACAACCCGCCCGCGATCGACGACGGCCCACGCACGCGCTCGTTCGACTATCAACAGCACGTCTACAACCAGTCGCATGCCGACATCCCCAAATTTCTCGGCCGGCTGCGCGCCTTGCTCGACCGCTACGACGCGCGCTTCACCGTTGCCGAGATCGGTGGACCCGAGGCGGAGCGCGAAATGAAGGCGTTCACCGTCGGCGACGCGTTGCTCCACACCGCCTACGGTTTCACATTCCTCTATGCCGATGCGCTTGAGCCCGCGACGGTGCGGCAGGCACTTGGGAGATGGTCGGGCGACAAAGGTGAGGGGTGGCCGAGCTGGGCCTTTTCGAACCATGATGCGCCCCGCCACATCAGCCGCTGGGCGCAAAACCGCGACGCCAAGCGGCTCGCTCGGATGACGCTGATGCTGCTGATGAGCTTGCGCGGAAACGCCTTTGTCTATCAGGGCGAGGAGCTCGGGCTGCCAACGGCGAACGTCCCGTTCGAGAAGCTTCAGGATCCCGATGCGATCGTCAACTGGCCGGCGACCTTGGGGCGCGACGGCGCGCGCACGCCGATGCCCTGGACGCGCGGCGCGGCGCACGCCGGTTTCTCCGAGATTGCCGCACCCGGCGAGCTCTGGCTCCCGCTGGATCCGCTACATGACGAGCTTTCGGTCGATCGCCAGGAAGGGGATCCCGCGTCCACATTGACCTTTGCACGCCGGATGATCGCCCTGCGCCAGGCGCATGCGGCGTTCAGATCCGGCACACTGACCTTTCTCGAAGCGCCCGAGCCCGTCCTTGCTTTCATGCGTGAGGGCGGTGGCGAGCGGTTGCTGTGCGTCTTCAATCTCGGACACGCGGCCTGCGACTGGGCACCGCCGGAGGGAGCTTGGCGCGTGATCGAGGCGACGGAGGATGCCTGGGCGAATACGGCCGCCCCGGCATTGCTTCCCGCGCTCGCCGGCTACGTCGCGCGGGTGTGATGCGGCGGCGTCAGCCGCCGCACGATTCGCGGACGATCAGGTCGGTCGGCACGCGTTCCGATGGGATATCCTCGTCTCCGCCCGAGCTCAGCAGCTTCGAGACGAGCAGCCGCCCCGCCTTGGCAGTGTCCTGCGCGATCGTGGTGAGCGCCGGGTGGCTGTAGCGCGCGAACTGGACGTCGTCATAGCCGATGACCGATACGTCTCCGGGCACAGCGCGTCCGGCGCGAAGCAGCGATCGGATCGCGCCCAGCGCGATCATGTCCGACGCCGCGACGATGCCGTCGACCTCGACGCGTCGTGCGATCAGCGCATCGATCGCCGCCTCGGCGGACTCGACCTCGAAATGCGCGGGCACGACGAGCGCGGGATCGAGCGGCAGACCCGCTTCCTCGAGCGCCTGAACGTAGCCCTGATAGCGCTGGACGACCTCGGGCGCCTCAATGTCGCCAAGGAAGGCGATCCGCCGCCGCCCGAGCCGGGCGAGATGCGCGGTTGCGCGCCTTCCGCCGCGCAGATTGTCACTGCCGACCGAGCAATAGCGCTGGTCCGGAAACGCCGCGCCCCAGACGACGAATCGGCTTTCCTCCATTGCGAGCTGGTTGAATTCGGTGACCAGCGAGCTCTGTCCCAGAAAAATAATGCCGTCCGCGCGGTTGGTGGCCATCAGCGCGGAAAGGTCCTGGTACGTGGAAGGCTCGACATGGCTTACCAGAAAATCACAGCCGCGCTCGCGTGCCGCGTCGCCGATTCCGCCCACCAGTTCGAGGATGAAGGGATCGGTCAACTGATCGGCGCGCCCCTGCGGGCGCGTCATCACGACCGCGATCGTCGCCTCGGCTCCGATCGGCCCCGACGGCATATGTCGACGGAAGCGATAGCCGTGCTCGCGCGCGAGCTTCCAGACGTGGCGTTTGGTTTCGGTGTTGACCAGGCTGCTGTCGTTGAGCGCTCGGCTGACCGTGGCAATCGACACCCCGGCGATTCGCGCCAGATCCTCGAGTCGCGTAACGCCTCCTCCGGTCACCAACGGTCCTCTGCAAATTCTTTCATAGCCTCTCTTTAGCCGATTCTCCCCAGGAGTCACTGTCATGCTGTCCCGAATTGCTCTCGTGCTTGCCGCGCTCCTGACGTTGGTTTGCAGCCCCGCGCTGGCGCAATCGCCGGCCGATCCGGGGCGACTCGATCAGTTCACCGGCTTTCCCTCGCACTATGTCGATGCGCGCAACGTGACCGTGTGGCTTCCGGCGGACTATGACCCCCAAGGGGCGCCCTATGCCGTGCTCTACATGCATGACGGGCAGAACCTCTTTCGCGACCGCGGCGCTTATGGCGGCCACGAATGGGGGGTGGACGAAACGCTCACGCGGCTCATGGCCGAGGGCAAGGCGCGACGCACGATCGTCGTCGGGATCTGGAACACGCCCAAGCGGCTGCGCGAATACATGCCCGCCAAGGTGTTCGCGCGATTGCCCGACGATCAGCGCGAGCGCGTCGAGGCGCTCTACCAGGGCCCTCCCCTTTCCGACGCGTATCTCCGTTTCATCGTCACCGAGCTCAAGCCGTATATCGACGCCCGCTACAACGTCGCGCGCGGGCCGGAGAGCACCGCTATCATGGGGTCGAGCATGGGCGGGCTGATCTCGCTCTACGCGCTCGCCGAATATCCCGACGTGTTCGGCGCGGCGGGGTGCCTGTCGTCGCATTGGGCACTGTTCCTGCCGCCCGACGGCGAGATGCTGCCTCAGTCCGATGTCGAGGCGATCGGGGCGGCATTCGCCGGCTATGTTCGCGATGCACTGCCCGCGCCCGGCACCCACCGGCTCTGGTTCGATCATGGCGACCAGACGCTCGACCGGCTGTATGCGCCGCTCCAGGAGCAAGTCGATGCGGCGGTCGCGGCGCGTGGCTGGACGCGGGGGCGCGACTGGATGAGCAAGGTCTTTCCCGGCGCCGCGCACAACGAACAATCGTGGCGCGCGCGGCTCGATCAGCCGGTCGCCTTCCTGCTCGGCAACCGCTGAGCGCGCGTCATGCTCGGCGACGGGCACTCCGCCGATAGGCGCGCGGTGTCATCCCGAAGCGCTCGTGAAAGCGCGCGGTGAAGTGCGACGGACTCGAAAAGCCGAGCCCATAAGCGATTTCAGAGACCGCAGCGCCCGTCGTCAGGATGCGCCGCGCCGCAAGGTGCAGGCGATAGGCGCGGGTATAATCGCTGAAGTTCATTCCGAACACGCTCTTGAACCGGCGCGAGAAATACGCGGGCGAGAGGTTGCACATCGCCGCTGCGTCATCGAGCGGCACCGACGCGGCCGGATCGAGCCTCAACCGCTCGACGGCGGGCAGCAGGCGCTCGACATGCGCCGCGTCGTCGTCCGCGGCCGCGCTCTCCACCTCCGGCGCCGACGCCGCAGCGACGAGCAACAGCTCGACAATCCGGGTCACCACCGGATCGTGCGGATCGATGGCGGCGGCGTCGTGCAGCCAGCGCGCGAGCGTCTCCATTCGCTGCCACAGCGGCGCATCGGCGCCGGCGCAGAAGGGCCGCGTCAGCCGCGCAAGCGCCGGCTGCAGCGCGAGTTGCTCGACAATATAGGGATCGATCTGGACGAGCGTCCACTTCTTGGCGCCCGGCGCGAGTTCGTAATCGTGGTGGCGCATCGACGGCGCGAACACGATCGTCCGCGTGCTTACCGGATGTCGACGGCCATCGGCGAGGAACGCGCCCTCGACCGTTTCGAACAGCACCAGCTCGCTCACGTCGTGGAAATGGAGCAGGCGGCCCAATTCGGGCGAGCCGGCGGGATGCTCGACATGTTCGACGAGTACCGACGCGCCGAGCGGCAACTCGATCGGTTCGCAGATGGGGCGAAGCGCCATACATCAAGCGCATGATAGTTTTTTCGTTTGCGCGCAACCCCGCCGCCGGGCTCTCTGGCCTCGCGGACGCTCCGCGACGGGAGAGGCATGCTCGACATTCAACGCCGCCGGACGCGCGGCTTCTTCGCCCTGCTCAGCCTGCCCGCGACCGCGATGGGGTTCGCGCTGTCGGTGCAGATTTCCGCGCTGAGCTGGATTCTCGCGACGCGCTACAACCTCGACGTCGAAGCGATCGGGCTGATCTGGGCGGCCGGGCCGATCGCCGGCATCCTGGGGCAGGTCGCGGTCGGGCTCATCAGCGACCGCGTCTGGGTGTGGAACGGCCGACGACGCGTTTTCATCATCGTCGGCGGGATCACCGCCGCGTTGATGCTGCTCGCGCTGCCCGAAATCGGCGCGATCTCGGCCGCGCTGGGGCTCGAAAGCGTAATCGGCGTCGCGATAACCGTCGCGCTCGCGCTCGATCTCGCGATCAACGTCAGCTTCAATCCCACCCGCGCGATCATCGCCGACGTGACGCCCGACGGCGCCGAGCGCGCGCGCGGCTATGGCTGGATGCAGACGGTATCGGGCGGTTTCGGCGTGCTCGCCTATGCGATCGGCGCGCTTTTCGGCAACGAGACGCTGATCTATGCCGGCGTCGGAATCGTGCTGGTACTATCGATTGGACCCGCCCTCCTCATCGAGGAACCCCGCGCATCCCCGCGCACCGTCGAGACCGAACGCGTGGCGCCGACGATCGCCGCCTTCGCCTCGCTTTCGCCGCTTGCGGCGCTGCTCGTCTATGACGTCTATGCGATGGCTGCGCGCCTGCTCGGCGCGACGCCGGCGGTAGGGGTGCCCGAACTCGCCTGCGCGCTCGCCACCGCGCTGCTGATCGCCCATGCGCTGATCTCGGGCGATCCGTTCCGGCGCGTGATCGCCGCGCACGCCCTGAGCTGGGTCGGCGTGCAGTCGCTCTTCATCTATCTCGTGGCGTTCGTGCAGGGGCGGCTTCCCGGGCTCGACGACGCGGCGCTCGGCCGCACCGTCGCGCTCGCCTATCTGGCGCTCAATGGCGTTGCGGCGATCGCGCCCGCGCTGTTGCTCGCGCCGCTCACGACGCGCTTTCGCCAGGTCCATGTTCACGCCGCAGCGGTGCTGGTGATGGCCGCCGCCTTCGCTGCGATCGGACTTTTCGCCGATACGCAGGGCGCTCTGTTCGCGCTGATGGCACTCGCCGGCATCGGTTGGGGCGCGATCGTCAGCTTGCCGTTTGCGATCATGACCGAGCGCGTCGAGGGCGCGCGGCTCGGGCTCTTCATGGGGCTATTCAACCTTGCGGTGGTGCTGCCGCAGCTCGTCGCAAGCTTCGCGGTGGGGCCGCTTCTTGTCGGCGCCGATGACAAGGGCCTGATATTTCTGCTCGGCGGCGGCTTCCTGTTCCTGTCTGCGCTTTGTTGGCTGCGCGTCCGCCCGGTTCCCGCCAAACCTCGTTCGACGAGCTGAGCATGCGCATGGCCAATTGAGCAATTACACGATAGTTTTTGAGCTCGACCGCAACATTGTGCGCGGCTGTGCTGCGCCCCGACGCCCGTTACAATGACGCTCATGATGACCACAGCCACCGCAGCGCGCCCCACCGGGGAAGCCTCCACCGCCGCCGAAGCGCTCGATCGCGACGGCTTCGTCCGCATCCCCGGCCTGCTCGATCCGGGGCTGATCGACACGCTGCTGCTGCGCGCGCATGCGCGGCTATTCCGCGAGAGCGCCGAAGCGCGCGAGAAGGTGAAGTCGAACGGCTCGCTGTGCCATCTGAGCGACAGCCCCGAATTCGCCGACATCATCGGCCACCAGGGACTGATCGACATGTTGCGCGGGCTCGGTGCGAGCGATCCGCGCTGGACGGGCGGATTCCTCATCTCCAAGCCCGCGGGCGGCCCGCCGCTCTTCTGGCATCAGGATTGGTGGGGCTGGACCGAGCCCGAGAGCTACGAGGCGCGGCCGCAGCAATGGTTCGCGATGATCTATCTCACCGACACCACGCCCGAGAACGGCTGCCTGCGCGTCATCCCGGGCACGCACCGGAGCGATCACCCGCTCCACCATCTCGAGGCGGCGCATTCGTCCGAGCTTCAGGGCTTCCTCAACCCCGACAACCCCGCCTTCGCATCGCATCCCGACGAGGTGGCAGTGCCGGTGAAAGCCGGGGATGTGCTCGTCGGCGACGCGCGGCTGATCCACAGCGCCTACGGCAACGCGACCGCGCACGAACGGCCGCTGCTCACGCTCTGGTACATGCCGCATTGGGGCACGATGTCGCCGGGCATGCAGGCGCGCGCGATGATGGGCTATATGCGCAACGACGATATCGTCACGCCCGAGCGCCCGCTGACCCCGCTCGACTGGACGCCCGAACTGCGGGCGCGCGTCGACGCGGTGCTGCCGGCGATGGCCGAGAACGCGCGCGCCATTCCGTGGGAACGGACCCCCGACGTCGCGCGGTTCGCGGCGTGAGGGGTGTTTCCTGCGTGCTGGGCGTCGCGCTCGCCGCGACGCTCGCCTCGTGCGCGACGGCGCCGGCGGTCACCTCCCGGCCGCCGGTTGCCGTTGCCGCAGCACCTGCCACGCCCGCGGACGAGGTCTTCTACCAGATTTTCACCCGTTCGATGCGCGACAGCAACGGCGACGGCGAGGGGGATCTTCAGGGGATCATCGACAGCCTCGACTATCTCCAGCGGCTCGGCGTCACCTCGATCCTGCTGACGCCGCTCTACCCATCCGAATTCTACCACAATTATTTCGCCGACGATTTCGAAGGAATCGATCCGGAATTCGGGACGATGGCCGATTATCATCGGCTCGTTTCGGCGATCCACGAACGCGGCATGAAAATCTATCTCGATCAGGAGATCCAATATGTCTCCTACGGGCATGCCTGGTTCACTTCCGCGCTCGGCCATCCGGATTCGCCCTATAGCGATTTCCTGATCTGGCACGGGCCCGGAAACACCAAGCCCGAGGAAGGCCCGTTCGGCATCACGATCGCGCCGCGCTTCCCGGACGGTGAGACCGGGATCACCACCGTCAACATGAACTCGCCCGCGCTCAAGGCCTATTTCCAGCGCTTCTTCGTCGATTGGGTCGATCCGAACCATGATGGCGATTTCAGCGACGGCGTCGACGGCTTCCGGCTCGACCACATGATGGACGATCTCGACGACAAGCATATCCTGACGAACCTGTTCGATGATTTCTGGAAGCCGATCTTCGCCAAGGTGCGCGCGACCAACCCGGACGTGACCTTCATCGCCGAGCAGGCGCATTGGGGCTACGGCACCAAGTATCTGACCGAGGGCGATGTCGACTACGTCTTCGCCTTTCCGCTGATGGGCGCGATCCGAGATTTCGATGCGGCCAAGATCGCCACGGCGATCGCGGGCACCGCCGAGGCGACCCCGCCGGGCAAGCACCAGCTCCTCTTCGCCGCCAATCACGACACCAACCGGCTCGCCTCCGAGCCCGGCATCACGCCGGAACAGCTCCGCACCGCTGCGGTGCTGACGACGCTGCTCAAGGGCACGCCGCTCATCTATTACGGCGAGGAACTGGGCATGCTCGGCGCGCAGCGGCCCGAATACAAAACCGATGAGAAGGACATCGGCACGCGCGAGGCCTTCCAGTGGAAAGCCGATCCGGACGCAGCCATCCACGCCAACTGGTATCGCAGCACCAAGAGCTACTGGACCGACCACTTTGCGCGTGCCGACGACGGCGTCTCTGTCCAGGAGGAAGCCGGCGACCCCACCTCCCTGCTCTCGCTCTACGAGCGGCTGCTCGACCTGCGCGCGGCGCACGACGCCTTCCGCCACGGCAGCGAGCGCGTACTCGACGCGCCCGAAGGCATGCTGGTGGTCGAGCGCGCGATGGGCGACGAACGGTTCCTGATCGTGAGCAATCTCACCGATGCTCCGGCGTCGTATCGGCCGGACGATAGCATAGCGCCGGTCGACCTGCTCGGCACCGCGGGTGGCGAGGGCGGCGCGGTGATGCTCGCACCCTACCAGACCGCGTTGCTCGGCCGCCCATGACGACGCTCACCGGACCGGCGCTGATCGCTGACGGCACGGGCGGTTTCATGCTCGACGAGATCGCGGTCGAGGCGCCCGAGCCCGGCGAGGTGCGCGTGCGCGTGACCGCGGCTGGGTTGTGCCACACCGATCATGCCTCGCTCACCTGGCCGGGGCCGCTCGTGATGGGGCACGAAGGTGCAGGGATCGTTGAATCGGTCGGCGACGGGGTCGGCCATATAACGCCCGGTCAGCCGGTGCTGCTCAATTGGGCGATCCCGTGCGGCCAATGCTTCCAATGCGCACGCGAGGGCGACGCGCTTTGCGAACGAACGCATGAGCTGTCGCCCGAAACGCTCGGCACCAGCCGCGCGCATGCCGGTGGCACCCGCTGGCGCGGCACGCCGATCGAGCGGTCGTTCCACCTCGGCACCTTCGCACGCTACACGCTCGTGCGCGCCGAGGCGGTGACACCGCTCCCGCCCGACCTCGTGCCCGAGCTCGCCTGCATCCTCGGCTGCGCGGTGATGACCGGGGTCGGCTCGGTGGTGAACGTCGCCGCCGTTCAGCCGGGCGAGACCGTCGCGGTGGTCGGGTGCGGCGGGGTCGGGCTCAACGTCATCCAGGGCGCGCGGCTCGCCGGCGCCCGGACGATCATTGCGATCGACCGCCGTCAGGCTGGAATCGACCGCGCGCGCGCCTTCGGCGCAACCGACGGCGTCCTCGTCGAGGGTGACGACGCCGATCACCAACGCCTCGTTGACGCGGTGCGAGCGCTGACCGGAGGCCGCGGCGCGGACCACGCGTTCGAGGCGACCGGCGTCTGGCCGCTGTCGTTCCTGCCGCTCAAGCTTGCGCGCAACGGCGGCAATGCGGTGCAGGTGAGCGGCGCACACGGCGACGTGCGCGTCTCGATGCCCGACTTCTTCTGGAACAAACGGTATCTGACGCCACTCTACGGCGGCTGCGTGCCCACGCGCGATTTCCCGCGGCTGTTCGATTGGATCGCGACCGGCGCGCTCGAGATCGGCAGCCTGATCACGCACACCTATCCGCTCGCCAGCGCCGAGCTCGCGTTCGACAACATGCTGAACGGCCGCAGCGCCAAGGGCGTGTTCGCGATCCCATGAACGTCTTCCGCACGATCGAGCAATCGGACCCTGACATCACGACGGAGGGGCTGCGCTTTCTGACCGTCAAGAGCGCCGCGCTGGGTGGCCGCGCCGATATCACGCTCTACGCCCCACCCGAAGCCGAAACGACGGCCCGCCCGCTTCCCATCGTGATGCTGCTCCACGGCGTGTACGGTTCGCACTGGGCGTGGGCGTTGAAGGGGGCGGCGCATGTCACCGCGCAGCGCCTGATCGCTGCGGGCGACATCCCGCCGTTGGTGCTGGCGATGCCGTCAGACGGGCTCGCGGGCGACGGATCGGGTTACGTGCCGCATGCGGACCGCGATTTCGAGCGCTGGATCGTCGATGAGGTGCCCGCGGCCACGATCGAGGCTTGTTCCGCCTGCGGACCGGACGCGCCGCTGGCCATCATCGGGCTGAGCATGGGCGGCTTCGCCGCGCTGCGCCTGGCCGGCAAATATCCCGATCGCCTCGCGGCTGTCGCGGCACATTCGTCAATCACCGAGGCGAGCCAGCTCGACGCCCTTATCGAGGAGACGCGCGCAGGCTGGAGCGCGGCATCCGAGGACACGAGCGTGCTCGCGGCGATGACGCGCGCTGAGGCGCCGTTACCACCGATCCGCTTCGATTGTGGTCGAGAAGATATTTTCCTCGATGCCAACCGCCGCCTCCATGCTGCGCTCGACGCGGCCGGGATTGCGCATGCCTATCTGGAGCAGCCCGGCGGGCACGATTGGGCTTATTGGCGAAGGCATCTCGAGCAGTCCCTGATATTTGTCGGCGACTGCTTGCGCACGGCGACGCGAACGCGCGGCATGGGCGGCCGATGAGGTCATTTTGCCAAACCCGCGCAAAGCTTTAAGCTTGAAATTATGACCTGAGCGCCGCTACCATACCGGACACCGAACGAATGGGATGGCTGCATGGCGCGGGTTGCGATCGTTGGAGGAGGACCGGCCGGGCTCTATGCGGCGATCAGCCTCAAGCTGCGCGATCCTGCTCACGAGATCGCGGTATTTGAGCGCAACCGGGCCGATGACACGTTCGGTTGGGGCGTGGTGCTGTCGGAAGAGACGCTCGGCAACCTCGCCGCCAACGATCACGAAAGCGCCGAGGCGATCCGCGCCGACTTCGCCTGTTGGGACGACATCGCGGTGGTGCGCGGCGACAGCCGGATCGTCTCGACCGGCCACGGTTTTTGCGGGATCGGCCGCCAGCGGCTGCTGACGATCCTGCAATCGCGAGCGCTTGATCTGGGGGTAGAGCTGCGCTTCGAGACGGCGGTCGACGATATCGCGGCGCTGATGGCGGAATACGATCTCGTGATCGCCGCCGACGGGATCAATTCGCGCGCCCGCGCCGCATTTCCCGACACGTTCCGCCCCGAGATCGACGTCCGGCCCAACAAATTCGTCTGGCTCGGCACGCACCAGAAGTTCGACGACGCCTTCACCTTCATCTTCGAGAAGACCGAGCACGGCTGGCTATGGGCGCACGCCTATCAGTTCGATGCCGACACCGCGACGTTCATCGTCGAATGCACCGAGGCGACATGGGCACGCTTCGGCTTCGGCGACATGACGCGCGATGAATCGATCGCGGCCTGCGAGCGCATCTTTGCGCGCCATCTCCGCGGGCACCGGCTGATGTCGAACGCCCATCACCTGCGCGGCTCGGCGTGGATCAACTTTCCGCGGGTGTTATGCGAGCGCTGGAGCCACGGCAATCTCGTGTTGCTCGGCGACGCCGCGGCGAGCGCGCATTTCTCGATCGGTTCGGGGACCAAGCTCGCGCTCGAAAGCGCGGCGGCGCTGGCCGACGAGCTGCAACGGGCGCCCGATCTCGCCACCGCATTCGCGGCCTATGAGGAGACCCGCCGCGTCGAGGTGCTCAAGCTGCAATCGGCGGCGCGCAACTCGGCCGAATGGTTCGAGCAGGTCGAGCGCTATCTCCACCTCGATCCCGTCCAGTTCGCCTATTCGCTGCTGACGCGATCGCAGCGGATCAGCCACGAGAACCTGCGGCTGCGCGATTCAGCCTGGCTCGAAGGAGCGGAGGGCTGGTTCCAGGAACGCGCCGGCGCGGAGAACGGCGATAACCGCCCGCGTGCGCCGATGTTCGCGCCGTTCGCCTTGCGCGGGATGCGGCTCGTCAATCGAGTCGTCGTCTCGCCGATGGCGCAGTACAAGGCGGTCGACGGCTGCCCGACCGACTGGCATTTCGCGCATTATGCCGAGCGTGCCAAGGGCGGTGCTGGCCTCGTCTATACCGAGATGACGTGCGTCAGCGCCGAAGGGCGGATCACGCCGGGCTGCCCCGGCCTCTATGCGCCGGAGCACGAAGCGGCGTGGACGCGGCTGGTCGATTTCGTCCACACCGAAACGCCCGCGAAGATCTGCGCGCAGCTCGGCCATTCGGGCGCCAAGGGCTCGACCCAGCTCGGCTGGGAGGAGATGGACGCGCCTCTGGAAAGCGGCAACTGGCCGGTGATGGCCGCTTCCGCCATCGCCTGGTCGCCCGCCAACCAGACGCCCAAGGCGATGGACCGCGCCGACATGGACCGCGTCCGCGATCAGTTCGTTGCCGCGGCCGAGATGGCGGAGCGTTGCGGGTTCGACATGATCGAGCTGCACATGGCGCACGGCTATCTGCTGTCGAGCTTCATCACCCCGCTGACCAACCGCCGCACCGACGAATACGGCGGCAGCCTCGAAAACCGGATGCGCTTTCCGCTCGAAATCTTTCATGCGGTGCGCGCGGTGTGGCCCGAGGCCAAGCCGATCTCGGTGCGCATCTCGGCGAGCGACTGGGTCGGCGAGGATGGTGTGACGCCAGAAGAGGCGGTGAAAATCGCCGCGATGCTCAAGGCGGCCGGCGTCGACATCTGCGACGTCTCGGCAGGGCAGACCTCGCTCCAGGCGCGCCCGGTTTACGGCCGGATGTTCCAGACCCCCTTCTCCGACCGCATCCGCAACGAGGCGGGCATCGCGACGATGGCGGTCGGCAACATCACCGAGCCCGATCACGTCAACTCGATCCTGCTCGCGGGGCGCGCGGATTTGGTCTGCCTGGCACGACCGCATCTCGCCGATCCCTATTGGACGCTGCACGCCGCCGCATCGCTGGGTGACCGATCGGCGGCGTGGCCCGATCCGTATCTGCCCGGCCGCGACCAGTTCTATCGCCTCGCCGAAAAGGCCGCGGCGGCGGAATTCAAGGCATGAAGCACGCGCTCGTTACCGGCGGCGGGACCGGAATCGGCAAGGCGATCGCGCTGGCGCTCGCCGAGGCGGGAATCGAGGTGACGATCTGCGGCCGCCGCCGCGCGGTGCTCGACGCGGTCGCGCATCCGCGCATCCACGGGCTGGTCGCCGACGTGACCGACGAGGCGGCGGTCGCCGCGCTCTACAAAGAGGCGGAGGGCGCGCGCGGGCCGTTCGACATCGCCGTCGCCAATGCCGGCGGCACCGCCAGCGGCCCGGCGGCCAAGGTGTCGCTCGCCGACTGGAACGCGGTGCTTGCCGCCAACCTTACCGCTGCGTTCCTCAGCGTCCGCCCAGCGATCGAGCCGATGGCCGCGCGTGGGCAGGGCCGGATCGTGTTCGTCGCCTCGACCGCAGGGCTCAAGGGCTATCCCTATGTCGCGCCCTATGTGGCGGCGAAGCACGGCGTCGTCGGCTTGATGCGCGCGCTCGCCACCGAGATCGCCAGAAGCGGCGTGACGGTCAACGCCGTGTGTCCAGGCTTCACCGAAACGCCGCTGCTCGATGCTTCGATCGAAACGATCGCCGCCAAGACCGGCCGCAGCGAGGAAGACGCCCGTGCGGCACTCGCCAATCCGCAAGGCCGCTTCGTCACGCCCGAAGAGGTCGCCGCCACCGTGCTGTGGCTGGTGAGCGACGCGGCGCGATCGGTGACCGGCCAGGCGATCTCGATCTCGGGAGGCGAGACATGGTGAGCGCGCCGCTCGCCCGCGTCGCCGCCGATGACAAGGCACGGCTTCGGTTGTGGGTCCGGCTGCTGCGGCTGTCGCGCTCGGTCGAAAGCGAGCTGCGCGAGCGGCTCAAGACGAACTTCGATACGACACTGCCGCGTTTCGACGTGATGGCGGCGCTGTGGCGCGCGCCCGGCGGCATGATGATGAGCGAGCTGTCGCGCTTCCTGCTGGTGTCGAACGGCAACGTCACCGGGATCGTCGACCGATTGGTCGCCGACGACCTCGTCATCCGCGCCGCGCGCGAGGGCGACCGCCGCGCCTCGGTCGTCCAACTGACGGCGGCAGGGCGCGAGGCATTCGCAGCGATGGCCGACGCGCATGCCGAGTGGATCGACGAATTGCTCGGCGGCATCGCGCCTGCCGATGCCGAGACGGTCGCCGACACGCTGGCGATGTTCCGCAGCACATGGGAGGACGGTGCATGAGCGCGATGGCGGGGTTGACGCCCGAATATTTCCACTGGTCGATGGCGGGCAGTGTCGCATGCATCCGGCTCGCCCGGCCCGAGCGCAAGAACCCGCTGACTTTCGACTCTTATGCCGAGCTGCGCGACACCTTCCGCGCGCTCGCCGATGCCGACGATGTCGATGCGGTCGTGCTGCTCCCCAACGGCGGCAATTTCTGCTCGGGCGGCGATGTTCATGACATCATCGGACCGTTGGTGGCGATGGACATGAAGAGACTGCTGCGTTTCACTCGGATGACCGGCGATCTGGTCAAGGCGATGCTCCATTGCGGCAAGCCGATCGTCGCGACGGTCGATGGCGTCGCGGTCGGCGCAGGCGCGATCATGGCGATGGCCTCGGACATTCGGCTGGCGACGCCGGCGGCGAAGACCGCGTTCCTGTTCACCCGCGTCGGGCTCGCCGGGTGCGACATGGGGGCGTGTGCGATCCTGCCGCGGATCATCGGCCAGGGCCGGGCGGCGGAGCTGCTCTACACCGGCCGCACGATGTCGGCCGAGGAGGGCGAACGCTGGGGCTTCTACAACCGGCTGGTCGAGGCGGACGCGCTCGAAGCCGAGGCGATCGCGTTGGCGCAGCGTATCGCCGAGGGGCCGACCTTCGCGCACGGAATCACCAAGACCCAGCTCAATCAGGAATGGTCGATGGGGCTCGATCAGGCGATCGAGGCCGAGGCGCAGGCGCAGGCGCTGTGCATGCAGACGCGCGATTTCGAACGCGCCTATCGCGCCTTCGTCGCCAAGGACAAGCCGGTGTTCGAGGGCGATTGATGGCCGACACCAGCTTCCTCACCTGGCCCTTTTTCGAGGATCGCCACCGCGAATTCGCCGAGGCGTTGGAGGCGTGGTGTGCCGCCAACCTGCCGGTGGCGCATGACGATGTCGATGAAGCGTGCCGCGCGCTGGTCGCGATGCTCGGCGCGGCCGGATGGCTGTTGCCGACCACGAGCGACGGCGAGAGTCCGCTCGATGTCCGCACCTTGTGCCTCGCGCGCGAGACGCTGGCGAGGCATGACGGGCTCGCCGATTTTGTCTTCGCGATGCAGGGGCTCGGCACCGGGGCGATCAGCCTGTTCGGCAGTGCCGAGCAGCGGCAATGGCTGGAGCGCACCCGGCGCGGCGCGGCGATTGCCGCCTTCGCGCTCAGCGAACCGCAATCGGGCAGTGATGTCGCCGACATGGCGATGACCGCCCGGCGCGACGGAGATGATTACGTGCTGTCGGGCGAGAAGACGTGGATCTCGAACGGCGGAATCGCCGATCTCTATACCGTCTTCGCCCGGACCGGCGAGGCACCCGGCGCCAAGGGGCTCTCCGCCTTCCTCGTCCCCGCCGACATGCCCGGCCTGAGCATCGCCGAGCGGCTCGAGGTGATCGCGCCGCACCCCCTCGCCCGGTTGCGCTTCGACAACGTCCGCGTGCCCGCCTCGGCGATGATTGGCGCGCCGGGCGCGGGCTTCCGCATCGCGATGGCGACGCTCGACGTGTTCCGCTCGACCGTCGGCGCCGCGGCGCTCGGCTTTGCGCGGCGCGCGCTCGATGAGAGCATTGCCCGCGCCGCCGACCGCCGCCTGTTCGGCGCGCCGCTCGGCGACTTGCAGATGGTGCAGGGTCACATCGCCGACATGGCGCTCGACGTCGATGCCGCCGCCCTGCTCGTCTATCGCGCCGCCTGGGCCAAGGACGGCGGCGCGCCCCGCGTCACTCGCGAGGCGGCGATGGCCAAGCTCTACGCCACCGATCGCGCGCAGGCGGTGATCGACGCTGCCGTGCAGCTCCATGGCGGCGACGGCGTGCGTCGCGGGCATATCGTCGAGCGGCTCTATCGCGAGATCAGGGCATTGCGCATCTACGAGGGCGCCTCCGACGTCCAGAAAGTGGTGATCGCGCGCCAAGTGATGGGGACACGCTGATGCTGGGACCGAGCGGGCATGTCGACACTTTCACTCGAGATAATCTGCCGCCGCTGGACGAATGGCCCGACCTTCTGCTCGATGGCTTCGACTATCCCGAGCGGCTCAATGCCGGGGTCGAGCTGTGCGATGCGCTGGTCGAGCGCGGCGTGGGCGACCGCACCGCGCTGATCGGCAACGGGCGGTTGCGTACCTACAAGGAGCTCGCCGACTGGTCGAACCGCATCGCCCATGCGCTGGTCGAGGACTATGGCGTGCGGCCGGGCAACCGCGTGCTGATCCGTGCGCCCAACAACCCCGCGATGGTGGCTTGCTGGCTCGCCGCGACCAAGGCCGGCGCGGTGGTCGTCAACACCATGCCGATGCTCCGCGCCGGCGAGCTCGCCAAGATCGTCGACAAGGCCGAGATCGGCCTCGCCTTATGCGACACGCGCATCCTCGACGAGATGATCGCGTGCGCCAAGGACAACCGGTTCCTCAAACAGGTGATCGGCTTCGACGGCACCGCCAACCACGACGCAGAGCTCGATCGCGTCGCGCTCGGCAAACCGGTGCGCTTCGACGCGGCGGCGACCGGCCGCGACGACGTCGCGCTGCTCGGCTTCACCTCGGGCACCACCGGCGAGCCCAAGGCGACGATGCACTTCCACCGCGACCTGCTCATCATCGCCGACGGCTATGCCAGGGAAGTGCTCGGCGTCACCCCCGACGACGTGTTCGTCGGCTCGCCGCCGCTCGCCTTCACCTTCGGGCTCGGCGGACTGGCGATCTTTCCCTTGCGTTTCGGCGCGGCGGCGGCACTGCTTGAACAGGCCTCGCCGGCCAACATGGTCGAGCTGATCGAACAGCACCGCGCGACGATCAGCTTCACCGCGCCGACCGCGTATCGCGCGATGCTCGCGGCGATGGAAGAGGGCGCCGACCTCTCGTCGCTGCGCCTCGCGGTCTCGGCAGGCGAGACCTTGCCAGCCCCGGTTTACGAGGAATGGACGCGCAAGACCGACAAGCCCATCCTCGACGGGATCGGCTCGACCGAGATGCTGCACATCTTCGTCACCAACCGTCCCGACGATCGTACCCCGGCCTGCACCGGCCGCGCGGTCGACGGCTACGAGGCACGGATCGTCGACGCCGACATGGTCGAACTGCCCCGCGGCGAAATTGGCGCGCTCGCGGTGCGTGGGCCGACCGGCTGTCGCTATCTCGCCGACGCGCGCCAGCGCACCTATGTCCGCGGCGGCTGGAACCTGACCGGTGACAGCTTCTGGCAGGATGAGGACGGCCGCTTCCACTTCGCCGCGCGCTCGGACGACATGATCGTCTCGTCGGGCTACAACATCGCCGGCCCCGAGGTCGAAGCGGCGCTGCTGGCGCATCCGGAGGTGGCCGAATGCGCGGTGATCGGCGCCCCCGACGAAGCGCGTGGGCAGATCGTCGAGGCGTATGTGGTGCTCGTCGGCGGCTGCGCGGGCGACACACTGATGGCGAAGCGCCTTCAGGATCACGTCAAGGCGGCGATCGCGCCATACAAATACCCGCGCTCGATCCGCTTCGTCACCGCGCTTCCCAAGACCGCGACGGGCAAGATTCAGCGCTTCCGCTTGCGGGAAGAACGTGGATGACCGCGTTCGAAACCACTCGCCCGCTGCGCTTCGGCGACTGCGATCCCTCGGGCATCGCCTATTTCCCGTCCTATATGAACATGCTGGTCGGCGTGACCGAAGACCTGTTCGCAGCCATCGGCTGGCCATGGCCGCGCCTCGCGCGCGAGCGCAACCTCACCACGCCGACCGTCCGGCTCGACGCGACCTTCAGCAAACCGGGTTTCGAAGGAGACGTGCTCACCTTTCGCTGCACCGTCGCCCGGATCGGCCGCAGCTCGCTCGATCTGGCGCACGAGGTGTCCTCGACCGAATTGCTGTGGCGCGCCGATCAGCGGCTCGTCGCCGCGACGATCGACACGCACCGGCCGGCGCCGTGGCCCGACGATATCCGCGCGGCGCTGTCGCGCTACCAGGAGCCCGACCATGCATGACGTCCTGCACCCGCCCGGCTGGGCGCCGGCGATCGGCTATGCCAACGGCGTCGCCGCCGAAGGGCGCACGGTCTTCCTCGGCGGCCAGATCGGCTGGAACGCGGCGCAGGTGTTCGAGACCGACGACCTCGCCGGCCAGACCCGCCAGACGCTCGAGAACATCGTCGCCGTCCTCGCCGAGGCAGGCGGGGCGCCGACGGACCTCGTGTCGATGACCTGGTTCCTTACCGATCTCGACGATTATGCTGCATCGCTGAAACCGATCGGCCACGCCTGGCGCGAGGTCATCGGCCGCCACTTTCCGGCAATGGCCGTGGTCGAAGTGCGGCGCCTGGTCGAGCACCGCGCCAAAATCGAAATCCAGGCCATCGCGGTGCTGTCTTCGTAGGTCGGACCCTCGTGCGTCCGCCACCGTTCTTCGGCAAGTTTCTCAGTTGCGACTTTCGCCCGCCAAGGGCACTTCCAGCACGCACCGCACCCCTCCGGGCAGGAATTCGAGCCGCGCGGTTCCGCCGAGTTCGCCCGCCAGCGCGCGTTCGATCATCCTGCTGCCGAAGCCGCGCGACTTCGGAGGCGCCACCGGCGGGCCGCCGTGCTCCTCCCAGATCAGCCGAAGCCCGACACCCGCGCTGCCCAAAATCTCCCAGGAGATCGTGACGGTCCCGCTGTCGTTCAAAAAGGCGCCGTATTTGACCGCGTTCGTGCAGAGCTCGTGCAGCGCGAGGGAGAGCGACACGGCGGTTCTCGGATCGAGCCGAACGTCGGGTCCTTCGAGCCGCGTCCGGTCGCCGTCGGCCCCGCATCCCAAGGCCGCCTTGCCGACGATTTCACGGATCGACGCCGACTCCCAATTCTCCGCGGTGAGCACGTCGTGCGAGGCCGCCAACGCCGCAAGCCGGCTGTCGAACGCGCGTCGGACCGTCGGCGGCGCGGCCCCCTTGAACGTCTGCGCCGCCAGGCTCTGCACGATCGCGAGCATGTTCTTCACGCGGTGGTTGAGCTCGCCGATCAGCAGTTCCTGATGCTCTTCGGTTCGCTTGCGTTCGAGGACGCGGCCGACCTGCTCGCCCAGCGTTCGCACAATCAGCATCAAATCGGCGTCGGGCCGAACCTTGTCGTAGGTGAAGAACTCCAGCACCGCGATGATCCGGCCCTCGCTCGTGACGGGAAAGCCGAACGCGGCGCCCAGACCGAGACCCTTGCGGGGGAAATGCGGCTCGACCTCCGCCTCTGCAACCCAGACCGGTTGTTCGGTTTCGAGCACCATCCCGGGCAGACCCACGCCCGAGGTGAACCTGATCCGCTCGGTCGCACTGCGGAGCGCGGCGGCGGCGCCCTCGGTCTCGTCGTGCCAGACCGAGGTCGAGACCAGCTCGTTGCCGACCAGCAGGAGCGCGTGCCCCAGCGGCCACGCCGTCAGCTTGCAGATCGCCTCGAGACCGGCGCGAAGCGCATCCTCGAACGAATGGGTCACGGCTGCCAGGCTCGTCACGTCGAACAGCAGCCGGGCCTCGCGCGCCTGCCGCTGAAGCCGCGCTTCCGCTTCCCGCCGTGCCGTGATGTCTCGAAGAAAACCGACGAACAGGATTTCGCCGTCGAACGATGATGTGGTGATCGACAGCTCGACGGGAAATTCGCGCCCGGCGCGATCGACTGCCGAAATTTCGATCCGGCGATTCAGGATTTTCGCCTCGCCGGTTCGAATATAGCGCGCAAGGCCGGCGCAATGCGCTTCGCGATGCCGGGCAGGAATGATCAGATCGACGAGTGGCGCGCCGACGACCTGGTCTTCGCGCCACCCGAAAATCTGCTCCGCCAGATTGTTCCAGGCGGCGACCGTCCCGTCCGTCCGTATCGCGACAACAGCGTCCAGCGCGGTTTCGAGGATGGGCTGAAGCGCCTTTAGCATCAGAGTTTTATCGAGAATCCCGCTGCACCATGTCATGTTGTGCCTACGCGGCCCCGCCGATGCAAGCGAGCGTCTGATTTCAGGCATCTGTCCGCGGCACCGCATGCGATCGCGGCGACAGCGAACGACCCGGCGGCGGCGGAGATCAAATCAATTCGAGCGCGCCGGTCGCGACGACCGGGCCGGTCGGCTTGCCGGTCGGCGAGCCGCCGATCGGCTCGATCGACACCGCAAGGGTGGCGCCCGCCGTCAGCCGGCCACGATCGTCCGTCGCGATGACGAGCACCGTGCCCTTGCCCTCGAGCAGCCCGAGCGCGTGCGGCACGCCGTCGCCGCCGATCGCCCAGAGCTCGGCGCTTCGCTCGGGCGGCGCGAGATCGGCGCCGGTGATGCGCAGCGCCGCGGAGTCTCTGTCGTACACCGCGACCAGGGCCGCGCCCTCGGGCGGCGTGATCGCGGCGACGAGCGGCACGGGTGCGGTCGTCGCCACCGGTACCGGCACCGGCCGTTCGATCACCGGACGGAGCATCAGCAGCGCGATCGCACACGCGGCGGCGATCGCCGACGCGGCGGTTGCGATCGGCCAGATGCGCGACACGCGCGGCGTCGGTCGATCGAGCGCGGCTTCGATTCGTGCGAAGAATCCTTCGGGCGGCACGACCTCGGGTGCGTCGACATACAGTTCGGCAAAGCTCTCGCGCCAGCCGGCAACCTCGGCGGCAAAATCCGGCGAGGCGAGCACGCGACGCAGCGCCGCGGCACGCTCGGCGCCGTCGAGCAGGCCGAGCGCGAGCTCGGCGGCGGCGACGTCGATCTCGTCGTGCTCACCGGGCATCGCCGAGGCACTCCTTCAACCGCATCAGCCCGCGTCGAATCCAGCTCTTCATCGTGCCAAGCGGGACCGACCGCCGTTCGGCGAGCTCGGCATAGCTCAGGCCTTCGAAGAAGGCGGTGCTGATCGCATCGCGCTGGCGCGATTCGAGTCCATCGAGGCAGTGGCGCAAATGGCCCGAGGTTTCCGCCTGCATCATCACATGGCTCGCGAGCGGGGCCTCGTCGACGGGCTCGGGTGCTTCATCGGCGGGCGCCGCGGCTTCATGGTGACGATTGGCGCGTTTCCAATCGATGGCGCGGTTGCGCGCGATCGTGGCGAGCCAGGTGATCGGGCTCGATCGTCCGGGTTCGTACCCGGCCGCACGTCTCCAGATCGAAAGATACACGTCCTGCAACACATCCTCGGCGGCCTGTCGGTCCCTACAGATACGAAGGCAGATGCCGAACAGCTTTGCCGAGGTCATCGTATAGACGCGGGCGAATGCCTCCCGATCCTGCTCGCCGGTCGAAACCAGCGCCTCGATCAATTGCGCGCGGGGCGAGCTCGCAAGGTCGGGCGGAGGCACTGTCACCCGCATTGCGTACCGCGTCGGCGGCTTCGCGGCAATCCGCTCCTGCGCCCCGGCGCATCCGGCGAGTGTACGCGAGCGTACATGGAGGTGCTGGAACCACAACAGCGCGAAGCAGGCTTGCTTTTGCTGGTGTGGGCAAGGCATTCGGCTGTAACAAGCGGATGTTCACGCTTCGCGCTGGCGAGCGGGAGGCGTTCCGAACGGGGGAGGTATGCGGCTCTACCAGACCGAACGCTTTCAGCGGATGCTGCGGCGCCTGCCCCGCGGCGGCCCGCTCGCATGGCTCGAGGTGCTCCTTCTCATTGGGCTCGCGATCGCGTTGGCCCGGTTGGTGTGGACGGTCGTAACGCCGGTCGGCCCGTTCGGAGACTGGCGACCGCGCGAGGCGATGGTATTGCCCGCCGACGCGCGCATGGCGCTGTTCGCGCGTTTCGACCCCTTCTACCGTACCGTCGCCGATGAAGGGGCGCAGCCGGTGACCTCGCTTTCGCTCGCGCTATTCGGTGTGCGGATCAACGAGGCGACCGGGCTCGGCTCGGCAATTATCGCCACCCCCGATGGGGTCCAGTCGAGCTATGCCGTAGGCGACGAGATCACCGGCGGCGTGACGCTGAAGGCGGTGGCGATCGATCACGTCGTGCTCGCCAAAAGCGGTGCCGACGAGCTCCTCTATCTCGACCAGTCCGAGCCGGCGCCGGTGGTCGCGCCCGGCGGCGCGATCGCGGCGACGCCGGTGCCGACGCCCGCCGCGTCGGCGACCCCCGCTTCCGGGGCGATGCCGCAGACGGGCGCGCAGCCCCGCTTTACAACCTCGCCTGCGGGCACCACGATCAATTTCGCGCCGCCGGCCGCGCAAGCGCCGCCGCCCGCCAACACCGCCGCGCCCGCCGCCGCCAACGCGATGACCCCGGACCAATGACCAAGCGATTTTTCTCGATCGGTGCCGCGGTGGCGCTCACGCTCTCGGCGCCGGCAATGGCGCAGCAAACGCTCAACGTCCGCGATGCCGATATCCGCGCCTTCATCCAGGATGCCGCGCGGGTCACCGGGCGCACCTTCATCATCGACAATCGCGTGCAGGGAAAGGTCTCGGTGGTCACCGACCGGCCGCTCTCGCGCTCCGAATATTTCGAGATATTCCTCGCCACGTTGCGCGCAAACGGCCTCGTCGCGGTGCCCACCGGCGGCGGCGCGCTGCGCATCCAGCCGGTCGAGGGCGCCGCCGGACAGCCGGGCAGCGTCGGCCGCGCGGCCAACCGCAATTCGTTCGTCACCGAGGTGTTCCGCCTGCGCCATATCGACGCGACGTCGGCGCTCGAAACGTTGAAGCCGCTGGTCAGCAAGGAAGGCTCGATCACCGCCAACCGTGCGGCGAACAGCCTCGTCGTCGCCGATTATGCCGACAATATCCAGCGCGTGCGCCAACTGATCGCGCGGATCGACCGAACCAACGACGCGACCGAGGTGGTGGCGCTCGAGAATGCCGGCGCGCGCGAAGTGGCCGAATCGCTGCAACAGCTCGCGGGCGGTGGCGCGGGCGGCGCGACGGGGCCGAACGGCACCGCCGCAGTCGGATCGGGCGTGATCGCGGTGGCGATCGACAGCTCGAACAGCATTGCGCTTCGCGGCGATCCCGCGGGCGTTGCCAGGCTCGCTGCGCTGGCGCGCGAGCTCGATCGCAAGGCCGAAAGCGGCACCGAGATTCGCGTCATCTACTTGAAACACGCCGATGCCGCGCAATTGCTGCCCGTGTTGCAGCAGCTCGTCGGCCAACCCGTGTCGCAGGCGGTCGAGGACACACCCGCCTTCGCGCAGACTCCGCTCGGGGCCGACAGCAGCAGCGGCAAGGGGACCGCGATGGGAGCGATCGCGGCGCCGATATCGACGCCGGTCGCGGCAGAGAGCACCGGCGCCTCGTCGCCCGACAACAGCCTGTTCCTGCGCGGCCCGGTGATCGTCACGCGCTTTACCGGCGCCAATGCGATCGTGATCGGCGGCAATGCCGAGACCCAGCGGATGCTCGGCGAGGTCATCCGCCAGCTCGATGTCGCGCGCGAGCAGGTGCTGGTCGAGGCGATCATCGTCGAAATCAGCGACAATGCGGCGAAGCGGCTGGGCGTGCAGTTCCTGCTCGGCGGCGACCCATCGAGCGGCGTGCCCTTTCTCGCGACCAATTATTCGAATGCCGTTCCCAACATCCTGACGCTTGCGGGCGCCTATGGCGCGACCAAGCTCGACACGCAGTCGACGACGATCGACGGCAACGTGGTGACGACCACCACCAACAGCCCGCTCACCGACACGCTCCAACAGGCCGCCGCACAGGAGCTGCTGGGCGCGACCGGCGGGTTCGGCGGCACGCTGCTCAATATCGGGAGCAACGCGATCTTCGGGGCGATCATCAACGCGGTGAAGTCCGACACCGCCTCGAACCTCCTCGCGACCCCGCACGTGCTCGCGCTCGACAATCACGAGGCGCATTTCCTCGTCGGGCAGGAAATCCCGATCACCACCGGCGAGGCGCTGTCCGACAATTTCGACAACGCCTTCCGCACCGTTCAGCGCGAGAATGTCGGCATCAAGCTCGATATCAGGCCGCAGATCAACGCAGGGGGCGAGATCAAGCTCGTCATCCGTCAGGAGGTAAGCTCGGTCGCCGGCCCCGTCTCGGAGGACTTCAACGACCTCATCGTCAATAAGCGCGAGTTCCAGACGACGATGACCGCCATGGACGGCCAAATCCTCGCAATCGGCGGTCTGCTCAATGACGAGGAGCGCCGGACGATCGAGCGCATTCCGCTACTGTCCGACATCCCGCTCATCGGTGAGCTGTTCAAATCGCGCTCGAAGACGCACGCCAAGACCAATCTGATGGTGTTCATTCGCCCGACGATCATCCACAGCCCCGCGGAGGGAGACCGGATGACCGCGCAGCGTTACGGCTACATGCGCAACCAGCAGCTTCTCCAGAACCCGGGCGTCGAGCCGAGCCTCGATGCGCTCGTGCGCGACTATATGGGTGCAGTGCCCCCGATCCCGCCGGGTACGCCGATCACCGGCACCGTCATCACACCCCGACAGGTGACGACGGTGACGGGCACGGCGCCGCCGCCGGCGCCCGTCGTCGTGCCGATGCAGGAGCAGCGCTCGACGATCACCGTCCAGCCGGTCACGATTCCGCCGAGCGAGGCGCAGCCGTGAAGATTGCGCGCGGATCGGCGGCGGAGGAAGCACCGGCCGAGCCCGTCGAAACCTCCGTCGCCCCCACGCCCCTGTCGGCCGGCATCCCCTACCCGTTTGCGCGCATGTTCGGCGTGGTGCTGCTCGACGAGCGCGGCCGCGACACGCCGACGATCGCACTGCGCGAGGGCGCCGACCCGCGCGTTCTGATCGAAGTCCGACGCCATCTCGCGCACGGTTTCGAGGTCGAGGCGGTGTCGGCGGCCGAATTCGATCGGCACCTTTCCGACCACTATGCGATGGATGGCACCGCGGCGGCGATGGCAGGCGCACTCGATGTCGACGCGGGCGAGCTGGATCTCATCGCGGGCGACCTGCCGAGCGCCGAGGACCTGCTCGCTTCGGCCGACGACGCGCCCGCGATCCGCCTCATCAACGGCATCCTCGCCGAGGCGGCGCGGCACGGCGTGTCGGACATCCACATCGAGCCGTACGAGACCGGCCTTGTCGTGCGGATGCGGATGGACGGCGTGCTCAAGGAGACGCTGCGGATGCCGCCGCACGTCGCGCCGGTGGTGGTCAGCCGGATCAAGGTGATGGCGCGGCTCGACATCGCCGAGCGGCGCGTGCCGCAGGACGGGCGGATCGGCATCACGCTGGGCGGCAAGCTGCTCGATGTGCGCGTCTCGACGCTCCCCAGCCGCGCGGGCGAGCGCGTCGTGCTGCGTATCCTGGACAAGGACACCGCCGGAATCGATCTCGACGTGCTCGGGATGAGCGAGGCGGTCGAGGCCACCTACCGCGCCGCGCTCGCCGAGCCCAACGGCATCGTGCTCGTCACCGGGCCGACGGGATCGGGCAAGACCACCTCGCTCTATGCCGGGCTGCGGCAATTGAACGACGGCAGCCGCAATATCCTGACGGTCGAGGACCCGGTCGAGTACGCGATCGAGGGCGTCGGGCAGACGCAGGTCAATCCCAAGGTGGGGCTCACCTTCGCGGCCGGGCTGCGCGCGATCCTGCGGCAGGATCCGGACGTGGTGATGGTGGGCGAAATCCGCGACCGCGAGACCGCCGAGATCGCGGTGCAGGCGTCGCTGACCGGGCATCTCGTCCTCTCGACCGTCCACACTAACGACGCGGTTGGCGCGATCACGCGGATGCGCGACATGAAGGTCGAGCCGTTCCTGCTCGCCTCGACGCTGCGTGCGGTGATCGCACAGCGGCTGGTGCGGCGGCTCTGCCCCGAATGCCGCGCGCCCGTCGAGGCGGACGCGACGGTCGCTGGGCGGCTCGGCGTCGAGGAAGGGACAACGATCTGGCACGCGGTCGGCTGCGAAGCGTGCCAGAACACCGGCTTCAAGGGCCGTGTCGGCGTGTTCGAGATGATCCGCATCGACGACACGATCCGTCGCCTCATCAACGAAGGCGGGGACGAGGCGGCGATCGCGCACCACGCCTTCGCGCATTCGCGCAACCTCGGCGGCGCGGCGCGCGCACTCGTGCTCGCGGGCGAGACGACGGCGGAGGAGGCGATCCGCATCACCCGCGGTGATGGCGGGGCCGAGCTCGGCGATGGCTGACTTCGATTATCTTGCGATCGCGCCCTCGGGCAAGGAGCAGCAGGGCCGCATCGCCGCCGACAATGTCGAGGCGGCGAAGGCCGAGCTCGATCGGCGCAAGCTGTTCGTGATGCGCGTCAAGCCCGCCCAAACGCGCAGCGCGGCCGCGCCCGCGCTGTTCAGCCTCGAACGCAAGAAGCTGTCGGCCAAGGAGCTGACCTTGTTCACGCGCCAGGCCTCGACGCTGATCGAGGTCAGCCCGATCGAAGAAGCGCTACGCACGATCGCGCGGCAGAGCGAGAAGCCGCACGTCCGCAAGGTGATCGACCGTGTTCATGCCGGGATCGTCGAGGGCCGCCGCCTCGCCGAGGCGATGGGGGCCGAGCCCAAAAGCTTCCCCCTGCTCTACCGCGCGATGGTGTCGGCGGGCGAAAGCTCGGGGAGCCTGCCGCTCCTGATGGAGCGCCTCGCGGAGCTGCTCGAACGCCAGGCCGAGATGCGTGGCAAGGTGATTACCGCGATCGCCTATCCCTTGATCCTCGCGGTGTTCGCGATGGTCGTCGTCGCGGCGCTGATGATCTTCGTCGTGCCCAAGGTGGTCGAGCAGTTCGACACGATGGGGCAGACGCTGCCGCTGCTCACGCGGATCGTGATGGGCATCTCCTACTTCCTCGCGGGCTGGTGGTGGGCGCTGGTGCTCGGCATCGCCTTGCTCGCAGGGCTCGGCTGGCGCGCGCTCAAGGAGGAGCCGATCCGCTACGCCGCCGATCGCTTCGTGCTGCGCATTCCGCTGATCGGCCGGCTGCTGCGCGACCTCCACGCCGCGCGGATGGCGCGCACGCTCGCGACGATGGTCGCCAGCCGACTGCCGCTGATGGAAGGCCTCGCGCTCACCGCGCAGACGGTCCACAACCGCGTGCTCCGCCGCGCGTCGGACGAGATCGTCGAGGCGATCCGCGGCGGCGGCAGCCTGTCGAGCGCGCTGCGCCGCGCGGGCGTGTTCCCGCCTTTGCTCGTCTATCTCGCCGCGAGCGGGGAGTCCGCGGGCAAGCTCGATACCATGCTGTCCCGCGCCGCCGACTATCTCGAACGCGAGTTCGATTCGTTCACCTCGGTCGCGCTGTCGATGCTCGAGCCCGCGATCATCATCGTGATGGGCGGCGTCGTCGCGCTGATCGTGCTGTCGATTTTGTTGCCGATCCTGCAACTCCAGAGCCTGACCGGCGCTTGAGAGGTATCATGTCCCATCGTCCGCATCCCAAACGCCACATGGCCGCCCGAGTGACCGAAAAGGGTTTCACGCTCGTGGAGCTGATGGTCGTCATCGTCATCATCGGGCTGCTCGCCACCATCGTCGCGATCAACGTGCTGCCCGCCACCGGCAAGGCGCGGGTCGAAAAGGCCAAGGCTGACATCTCGACGCTCGAGCAGGCGCTCGACCAATACCGGCTCGACAACATCAACTATCCGAGCGCGAGCGAGGGGCTCCAGGCGCTGGTGACGCCGCCGCCGACGCTCGCCCAGCCCGAGCGCTACCGACCGGGCGGCTATATCCGCCGCCTCCCCGACGATCCCTGGAACCACCCCTATCAGTATCGTGTGCCCGGCAAGCGCGGGCCGTTCGACATCGTCTCGCTCGGCGCCGACGGCGCCCCGGGCGGCGAGGGCGAGAATGCGGACATCTATTCGAGCGACCTCTAAGCCCCGCGCCCAAGGCTTCACGCTTGTGGAGCTGATGGTCGTGCTCGTCATCCTCGGCCTCACCTCGGCGGCGGTGGTGATGACGATCCCCGATCCACGGGCCCGCGTGCTCGACGATATGCAGCGCTTCGCCGCGCGCGTGTCGGCGGCGCGGGACAATGCGATCATCGAGGCGCGACCGATGAGCGTGTGGGTCGCGCCGAGCGGCTACGGCTTCGCGCAGCGGATCGAGGGCGCATGGGTGCCGCTCGATGACGAGCCCTTCGTCACCACCGACTGGCGCCACCAGGCAATCGCGCTCGTCGGCAGCAAGGGTCCGGCGCGGATCGTGTTCGACACGACCGGCGCCGCGGTTGCGCCGCTGACGGTGACGCTGGTGCGCAACGATGCGCGCTCGTCGGTGAGCGTCGATGCGAACGGCGAGGTGACGATCGGTGGCTGATCGGGTGAAAGGCTTCACGCTCATAGAAATGCTGGTCGCGCTCGCGGTATTCAGCCTTGCCGCGCTCGCGTTGCTCAGGCTCCAGGGCGTGAGCCTGCGCACCACCGCCGATCTCGACACGCGCGTGGTCGCCCAGGCGGTCGCACGCAACATCGCGGTCGAAACGCTCACCGATCCGGTGCCGCCCGTGATCGGCGATGCCGCGGGCACGACCGTCAACGGCGGCCGCCCGTGGAGCTGGGCGCGGCGCGTGCGCGCGCTCGGTGGCGGCGTGCTGCGGATCGATATCGCGGTGCGCGGGCCAAACGGCTCGCCCGCGATCCTCACGGTGGCGAGGCGCGCGCGGTGACGCGGGGCTTCACGCTCATCGAGCTCCTCGTCGCGCTGATGATCTTCGCGATGATCTCGGCCGCCGGCGTGATGCTGCTGTCGGGCACCGTCTCGGCGCAGACGGCGGTAACCGAGCGGCTCGACGACATGGCGGCGGTCGAGCGCGCCAGCTCGCTGATGACCGCCGATCTCGCCCAGGCGCTGCCCCGGATCAGCCGCACGCAGACGGGCACGCTCGCCCCCGCCTTCTACGCCGACGCGGTGATCCGCCCCGATCGCCCGGCGCTGCTGTTCGTGCGCGGCGGATGGGACAATCTCGACGGCAACGGCGATCGGCCCGGCATCCAGAAGGTCGAATATTGGCTCGTCGACGGGCGACTCGAGCGGCGCAGCTATCCCTTCGTCGACGGCGCGGCGGCGAGCGTCACCACAACGATGATCGACGGCATCACCGCAGCCCAGCTTCGTTTCCGCGAGCCGACCGGCGCGTGGCGCACCGACTGGGCAGCGGTCGATCCCGACCTGCTGCCGAGCGCGGTCGAACTGACGGTTGTTCGCTCGGGCGCGCCGCTCAGGCTGCTCTTCCTCGTCGGCCCCGGTGCCAAGCCCGAGCCGCCCGAGGAAGAAAATGGCTGATCCCGCCCCGCCCCAGCGCGAGCGCGGCGCGGCACTGCTGACGGTGCTGCTTCTGGTCGCCGTCATGTCGGTCGTCACCGCGACGCTGCTCGAAAAGCTGACGATCGCGACGCGGCTCACCGGCAATGCCGCGGCGCTCGATCAGGCGCGTGCCTACACGATCTCGGCCGAGGCGCTCGCAGCGGCGCGGATCGGCGATCTGGTCGCGGCCGATCCCGATCGCACCACGCTCGCCGGCGGCTGGAGCGACACCCCGCTGCCGCTCCCCATCCCCGGCGGCGCCGGCACTGCGCAGGTGACCGACGGCGGCAATTGCTTCAATCTCAACAGCCTGGTTTCGGGCGACGACCAGGCGTCACTGATGGTGCGCCCCGGCGGCATCACGCAATTCCGCGGACTGATGGCGGTGCTCGGCATCGAATCGCGCGCGGCGGTGACGATCGCGGCGGCGACCGCCGACTGGATCGATACCGACGACCGGCCCCAGCCGGGCGGCGCCGAGGACGATACCTATGCGCGCGCCGCGATCCCCTATCGCACCGCCAATCGCTTCATGATCGATCCGAGCGAGCTGCGCGCGGTGCAGGGCGTGACGCCCGCGATCTACGCGACGCTGCGCCCCTGGATCTGCGCGCTGCCGACAAGCGACCTTTCGCCGATCAACGTCAACACGCTGCTGCCCGCGCAGGCGCCGCTGATCGCGATGCTCGCGCCCGAGCAGCTTTCGATCGGCGACGCCCAGCGCGCGATCGCGGCGCGGCCGTTCGGCGGCTATGCCAGCGCCGAGGACTTCTGGAACAATGGCGCGCTCGAGGGCGTCGGCGTCTCGCCCGCCGAACGATCGCAGCTCGGCGTGAAGACCGGCTGGTTCACGGTCGAAACGAGGGTGGCGCTCGGCGGTGTGGTGGGCCATGAGACGGCCTTGTTCGATGCACGCGAGACGCCGGTGCGGCTCGTACGGCGTCAATGGGGGGAGTCTTCGTGAGCGCGGCGCTCGTCATCATCCTGCCGCCCGATCTGGACGACGCGCCCGAATGGCTGCGCGTCGGAGACGACGCGATCGTCGCACGAGGCAGCGGCGAGGATTGGGGCGAAATCCCCGATGGCCCCGGCGCAATCCTGCTCGTCGCGCCCGCCGCGGCGATCACACTCCATCGCACCACCCTTCCCGATCTCGCACCGCGGCAGGCCGCCGCCGCCGCACGGTTGCTCGCGCTCGAGAACAGTCTTGGCGGCGCCGACACGCTGCATGTGGCGACCGGCCCCCACAACGAAGACGACGGGCTCGACGTCGCGGTCGTGCGCAATGCGGACATGGCGGCATGGCTGCTCTGGGCGCAGCATCGCGCGCTCGATCCGGGCGCGATCATTCCCGCGGCGTTGCTGCTTTCGCGACCCGACAACGGTTTTGTCGGCGCACGCGTCGGCAGCGAGAACCTGCTGCGTGACGCGAGCTCGGCCTTCGTCGACGATGGCCTCGGTGCGCGATTGGTCGATGATGCTCCGGTCGAGATGCTGTCACCCGAAGCGGTCGACGCCGCGATCCTCGCGGCGGTCGAATCACCGCCGCTCAACCTTCGGCAGGGCGCCTTTGCGCGGCGGCGGCGGCGCGCGATCGACTGGGGGGTGGTGCGCCGGTCGACCGCGATCGCGGGGCTGATCCTGCTGGTCGTGCTCGCCACCGCACTCGTGCGGATCGGCAGGCTGCACGCCGATACCGCGTCGCGCGATGCCGCTGCCGTCGCCGCCGCGCGCACGATCGCGCCCGACGTAACCACCGCCGAGCAGGCCGAGGCGGCGGTCAACGCCGAGCTCGCGGCACGCGGCGTCGGCGGACGCGGCTTTTCGGGGCCGACGGCGCAGCTCCTGAGCGCGATGCAGGCGGCGCCCGGCGTCACGCTCGCGGCGCTCGCGCGCACCGGCGACGGCGCGCTCGCGGCAACGCTCGCCGCACCGGGCGTCGACGATATCGATGCCGTGCTCGGCACGCTGCGCGGCGCGGGCTATACTGTCACCGCCGAGCCCCCTCAGAACCAAGGCGGCCGCAACGCGATCGCGATCACGATGGTGGCGCCATGACCGCATCGCTCCGCGCCTGGTGGATCGCGAGCAGCCTGCGCGAGAAGCGGCTGATCCTCGTCATGCTCGTGCTGTTCGGGATCGTCGTGATCTGGCTCGGGGTGCTTCGCCCCGTCACCGATGCGCTCGCCGATGCCAAGGCAGCGCACCTCGCCGCGATCGATCGCGCGGCAGCGGTCGAGGCGGGCGTCGCAATCCTCGACGGCACCGAAGCGACGGCCGCCACGGCGGAAGGGCCGCTCGACCAGCTCGTCGCGCAGAGCGCCGCCCAGGCGGGCTTCACGCTCGACAGCAACACCCCCGCCGGCGCCGACAGCGTCTCGCTCGCGATCGGATCGGCGCGCGCGCCGGCATTGTTCGCATGGCTCGGCTCGCTCGAAGCCAACGGGCTGGTCGTCGACGCGCTCGCCATCCAGCCAGGCCCGAACCGCACCATTTCGGCGCGAATCACCTTGCGGAGACCCGGACCATGAAGCGGTTGTGGCTGCCGATGGGGCGGTGGGTGCTGTTGCTGATCGCCTTTTTGGGCGCGCTCGTGCTGCTGTTGCCGATGCGGCTCGCCTTCGGGTGGTTCGCGCTCGATGCCCGCGGCATCAGCGCGCGCGGCGTCCATGGCAGCATCTGGGGCGGCACCATCGAGGAGATGCACGTCGGCGCGCTCCCCCTCGGCACGCTCGATGCCGCGCTGTCGCCCTTCGCGCTCGTTCTCGGCCGCGCGCGGCTCGACCTCGCCCGGCACGATCGGAGTGCCGATGATCTGAACGGCGCGATCACGATCAGCCGTCACACCGTCGGCATCGACGACGTCACCGCGTCGCTTTCGACCGGAGGCTTGCTCGCGCCGCTGCCCATCGCCGCAATCGAGCTCGAGGATGTGAGCATCCGCTTCGTCGGCGGGAGTTGCGAGCGCGCCGAAGGCCGCGTGCGCGCGCGGCTGACCGGCGCGCTTCCGGGCATCGCGCTCGCGCAGGGGCTGACGGGCCCCGTCCGTTGCGACGGCGCCCACGCACGCGTCTCGCTCGCGGGCCAATCGGGGCAGGACCGGATCGAGCTCAGCATCGACGCGAGCGGCAACTACATCGCCGACGCGCTCGTCGCCGAACCCGATCCCGCACTCGCACCGGCGCTCGCCGAATTCGGTTTCACGCGCGTGCCCGGCGGCTTTCGGCTGAGGACCACGGGCGGGCTCGAATGAGCGACGCCCCGCTGCTCGCGGGCGCGCTCGGCATCCTGCTGGGCGCGATCGTCGGCAGCTTCCTCGCGACCGTGCTCGTGCGATGGCCCGCCGGGGAGAACCCGCTGTCGGGCCGTTCGCGCTGCGACGGATGTCGCCTGCCGCTCGCTCCGGCGGATCTGGTGCCGGTGTTCGGCTTCGCCTGGAATCTGGGCCGATGCCGCGGGTGCGGCGCGCCGATCGATCGCGTGCATCTTCTGGTCGAGTTGGCGGCGGCGGCGATCGGCGGCGCGGCGTTCGTGTTCGCAGGCCCGATTGCCGCGCTCGTCTGGGCCGTCCTCGGCTGGGGGTTGCTCCTCCTCGCCGCGCTCGACTGGCGCCATTACTGGCTGCCCGATGCGCTGACGCTCTGCCTCGCCGCGGCCGGGCTCGCGCTCGGCGGCCTGATCGACGCCGCGCGCATCGACGACCGTCTGATCGGGCTTGTGGTGGGCTTCGGCGCTTTGTGGGCGGTCGCGCGAGCGTATCGAGCCATTCGTGGGCGCGATGGCCTGGGCGGCGGCGATCCCAAGCTGTTCGCCGCGATCGGCGCCTGGCTGGGCTGGCAGGCGCTGCCCTTCGTGCTGCTTGCCGCCTCGCTGCTGGGGCTGTTGCTCGCGCTCACCGCGCTCGTGCATGGCCGCGCGGTCACCGGCGCAACCGCGCTGCCGCTAGGCACCCTGCTGTGCGTTGCCGCGGTGCCGGGCTGGCTCACCGCGCGGGCGCTCGGGATCGGGTGATTCCGATTTGCCGAACGGCGCGATCATCCGGCAATAGGCCGCCTCGGCCACGCCGTAGCATTCGCCCGCCAGCCGCTCGAGGCAGGCGCGGTCGCGCACGACGAGATGACCGCGCGAGCTGCGCACCGCGTGGTGGCCTTCGAGCACATGCAGGCTGTCGGTCACGCTGGCGCGGCGCACGTTGAGCGCCTCGGCGAGGCGATCGTGGGTGAGCAGCATCTCGTCGCCGTCGATCCGATCGTGGAGCATCAGCAGCCAGCGTGCGAGCCGTTGCTCGACCGGGTCGCGCAGATTGGCGGCGATCGTGCGCGCCATCTGGAGCGCATAGGTTCGCACGAAGCTCAGCAGCCGCGCCCGAAGAGACGGGCTGACGCTGCACACGTCGATCAGCGTCGCGGCGGGAATGCGCAGTAGGGACCCGCCGCGCATCTCGATCGTGCCACGATCGTGCGCCAGCGGACAGCCGAGCAGCGCCGGCCAGCCGATGCAGCCTTCCACGCCGATCAGCCCGACATAGAGCAACGTCCGATCCTCGAGCGTCTCCGCGAATGCGGCGACGGCGGTTTCGGGGAAATAGACGAACGCATGCGCCGTTCCCGGCAGGACGACGGCGTCGCCGGCTGCCAGCGTGACGCGCGTCAGATGCGGGGCGATCAGGCTGGCGTCGACCGGGCTCAGCGATTGCAGCAAAAGGTTGTCGGTGGCGCTCGTCATGCGGCAGCGGCGTCCTTCGAGCGGCCAGCATCGATCATCCTGCGGTCACCTTCTGCTCCGGGCCAGACGCCCCCACAGCAATAGCTTCGTTTATACTAAGTGTTTGGATGCAAATAGGTACGCGGCCGTACCGATATGCGTCCAATCGGAACCATCGACCGAAAGTGATGGTTGCTTGCATCATTCGAAAAAAGGGAGGCTGCCCCGATGAACGCACACGCCGACGTGATCGAGGTGTTCGACGCTCGCGCCAAACGACGCGAGGAACGCCGCGACTTTTTCCGCGCCTTTGGCGCAGCAGCCGCGCTCGGCGGCGGGCTCTATTTGACGAGCAGGGCCACCAGCGCAGAAGCGCAGGCGGCGCCCACTGACGAGGATGTGCTCAATTTCGCGCTCAACCTCGAATATCTGGAGGCGGAATTCTATTCCTATGCCGCCACGGGTTCGGGGCTGCCGGCTGACATGCGGACCGGCACCACCGGCACGCAAGGCAGCGTCAGCGGTGGTCGCCAGGTCAATTTCACCGATCCCGCGGTTGCCGCCTACGCCCGCGAGATCGCCGCCGACGAGGCGGCGCACGTGGCCTTTTTGCGAAACGCGCTCGGCGGGTCCGCAGTCGCGGAGCCGGCGATCGACGTCAGCGCCGCGGCAAACGGCGCCTTCTCGGCGGCCGCTCGTGCCGCCGGCCTGATCGGCGCCGGTCAGGCGTTCGACCCCTATGCGAGCGACGAGAATTTCCTGCTCGCCGCGTTCATCTTCGAGGATGTCGGGGTCACCGCATACAAGGGCGCAGCGCCGCTGCTCTCGAACGCCGCCTATGTCGAAGCCGCCGCCGGGATTCTCGCGGTGGAGGCCTATCACGCCAGCCTGATCCGCACGACGCTCTACACCAAGGGCATCCAGGCGCCGTCGCTGATCGACGCGACCGAACGCATCTCCGCCGCACGCGACAGCCTCGACGGGCCGAGCGACGACGATCAGGGCGTCGCCCCGATGACCGCTCAGATGAGCAACATCGCGCCGCTCGACGGCAACGGCATCGCCTATGGCCGCACCGCGGGCCAGGTTCTCAACATCGTGTACCTGACCAACATGGCGGTCGCCAAAGGCGGCTTTTTCCCGAACGGCGTCAACGGCGCCATCACAACCAGCGCGGCAAATTGAGCCTGCGGCTCGAAGGGAGGCTCATTATGAACCAGGATCTAGTGCTCAAGGTGATGGACGCGTGCGAGAAACGCCGCGCGGAACGCCGGTCGCTGCTGCGGATGGCAGGAAGCGCGGGGCTCGTCGTCGCCGGAAGCTCGCTGCTCGCCGCGTGCGGTGACGATGACAACGGCCCGGTAACGACACCGACGCCCACGCCGACGCCAACCCCCACCCCCACGCCAACCCCCACCCCGACGACGAGCCAGCAGGATCTCAACGTCCTCAACTTTGCGCTCAACCTCGAATATCTGGAGGCGCAATTCTATTCCTATGCCGCCACCGGCGCCGGGCTGGGCGCCGACATGCAGACCGGCACCGGCGATCAGGGCGCGGTGACCGGCGGGCGTCAGGTCAACTTCACCGATCCGGTGGTCTCGCGCTATGCCCGGGAGATCGCCGCCGACGAGGCCGCGCACGTGGCGTTCCTGCGCCAGGCGCTCGGCAGCGCCGCGGTCGCGCAGCCGACGATCGACATCAGCGCCGCCGGTGCGTTCTCGGCGGCGGCAACCGCCGCGGGGCTGATCGGTGCAGGCCAGACGTTCGATCCCTATGCGAGCGACGAGAACTTCCTGCTCGCCGCGTTCATCTTCGAGGACGTCGGCGTCACCGCCTATAAGGGCGCGTCGCCGTTGCTGGAGAACAAGACCTACCTGTCCGCCGCGGCCGGCATCCTTGCCGCCGAGGCGTATCATGCGGGGCTGATCCGCACGACGCTCTACCGCAAGGGACTGTCGATGCAGGCGCTGATCGATGCGACCGAGAAAATCTCGAACGCCCGCGACACGCTCGATGGCGACGGTGACAGCGATCAGGGCATCGCACCGATGGGCAACGTTTCGAACATCGTTCCCGCCGATGCCAACGGCGTCGCCTTCAGCCGCAGCACGGGCCAGGTGCTCAACATCGTGTATCTGAACGCCGGAACCGTGACCGAAGGCGGGTTCTTCCCCGATGGCGTCAACGGAGAGATCGCGACCTCGGGCGAATAGCCCCACGACATCACCGGACTTGGGGCGTCGCTGCCAGTCAGCGGCGCCCCATTCTTTCGTCGCGACGAACGGGCATGTTTTTGAGCGATATCATACTCGACCCGAACCGCTCAGCTCGGCTTTGCGGTTTCGATGAGGGCGCCCAGCGCCGCGGGACGCAGCTCGTGAACCAGTTGGGCGGCCGTGCATTGCTCGGGCGCCTTGTCCGGGCGCCAGCGCAGCAGGCGCGTCCCGTGCCTGAATCGCCCCGCCGTCACCTGGTCGTAGAGCACCTCGACGACCAGGTCGGGCGTCACCGGCTCCCATTCCGCGTTGCGGCCGCGGCTCCATCGGCTCGGGCCGCCCGGTGCGTTGCCGGTAAACCCGTGCCCTCCCCGTAGCGGCGCCAGCTTTTTGAGAAGCTCGACGCGTTCCGCCGCCGCGATGCCCGAGGTGAATCCGACGTGGTTCAGCTTGCCCTCGGCATCGTACAGCCCGAGCAGCAGCGACGCGATGCCTTCACCCTTTTTCGTCGTCCGAAAACCGCCGACGACGCAATCCGCAGTGCGGTGCTGCTTGACCTTGAGCATGGCACGCTCGCCCGCGCGATACGGCTCGTCCAGCCGCTTGGCGACCACGCCGTCGAGCGCTCCGCCGCTTGCGGCAAGCCACGCCTCGGCATCGTCGAGATCGTAGCTGAACGGCGACAACAGCAGCGGCGCCGCCGCATGGTCGCGATCGAAGCGCTCGAGCGCGGCACGTCGTTTGCGGAGGGGCGCCGAGGCAAGATCCTCGTCGCCGACCGCCAGACAGTCGAACAGCATGAGCTGCGCCGGGGTCTCGCGCGACAGCCGCTCGATCCGCGAGGCGGCGGGATGCAGCCGCGCCTGAAGCGCCGAAAAGGACAGCACGTCGCCGATCGGCAGGATGAGCTCGCCGTCGAGCACGAAGCGGCCTGCCGGCACTTCGGCAAGCGCGGCGACGATCTCGGGGAAATAGCGCGCCAGCGGCTTTCCCGACTTGGAAT
Organism: uncultured Sphingomonadaceae bacterium; assembly: GCA_946479505.1. The sequence continues at coordinate 20,491 of CAMLGC010000007.1, read as the reverse complement.
GAATCTCGATTCGATCGCCCTCGCGCGCCGCGATCGCTCGAAAGCCGTCCCATTTGGGTTCGAACTGCCAGCCGGGATCATCGGGAAGGCTATCGACCAGCGTCGCCTCCATCGGCGCGACGGGCGCGAGATCGCCATCGGTCATGCCGGAGCCGCGGGGTCGAACATCGCCGCGCTCGGGGTACGCCTTGCCTGCGCCCGATCTTTGCCTGCCATGCCCCCAAGACTCCCCGCGTCGGGAAGTCGTTCCAAGGCACTCGCTCGCAATCGTGTCGCGGCGACGTCGTATCCGCAAAAGGAATTGAGAAAAACTGCGGGCGGGGTGAAGAAGATCGCGAGCCGAAATGCGGTGACGCAGACGCCCGGGGGGGTGCGAATTGCGTCACCGCATCCTGCGCACCATCGGAAGACGACGCATCATCCGCCGGCGAACGCAGCTCACGATCTGGCGAAGGTTACCGCAACCTTGCCGATCCGGGCCCGCCGGCATCGAGATGCCAATCGGGGAGTTGGCGGGCCCACCTTGCTGCCCGGACGGCGCCGGGCGTTTTACCGTTCCTCACTGTCCTTTCAGCGCGACCTGTTCGATCGCGGTTGGAGCTTTGTATCCGTTCTGCGCCGGTGCGGCGCCGAGCAGATGCGCAGCGTTGTCGATGTTCTGGCTATGGCCGGGCTCGGCAATGGCGAAGCCGAGCGCCACTGCAACCGCTGCCGGAATTCCGATCGTTTTGACGGTACTTCGCATCTGCCCCTCCGCCGATTGTCGGCCATGCGCAACGGCGGTCGCCCACGAGCGACGCCGAACGCGATCGCGCCCCGACGCGGGCCGGCGGCGCTGTCAAATTTTCCGTGCGACCGGATGACCGGACCCTTCCCGACACGCATCCACGCGGGCAGGTCCGATGTGATGTCGGTGCGGCCATCACCTGGCCGCCCCTCATGTCTTTGATAAAACACCTACGTTGGGCGATCTGAGTCGCCTATCCGTAGCGCCCCGGATGGTAATTGTCCGAATACGGGAGTACATTGAACCTAACGAGCGACCCCCCACGAAGGGAGTCGTCGGGCGTCGCAAGCAAGAGGGGCAGTCGCGATGCCGATGGCAGACTCCCGTCATGGGGCGAACCTCGCGCGGTCCGATCGACGCGCGCATCGGGACGTCGCAGCCATTCTGCGTGCGATCGAGACGCACGGCTGGCCCTTCCTCGGCATCTGCGCTGCAACCTTGCTGCGCCTCCTGTTGGAGCCGTGGGTGGGCGAGCGCCTCCCGTACACGCTCTACCTCCCCGTCATTCTGGCCGCCGCCGCCTATCGCGGCACGCGTGCGGCGGTCGCGGCGACGGTGTTCGGTGCCGTGGCTGGAAGCCTGGTGGTGAGCCCGTTCGAAAGCGACCGGATTCACCTGCTGGGATTGGTCATTTTCCTCGGCGTTTCTGCGGGAACGATCCGGCTGACGCGGGAGATCGTCGCGTGGCGCGACAAGGCGGTCGCCGAACACAGCGTGGCCGCCCGGCAAGCGTCCGATGCCCGAATCGTGGTCGACGAATTGACGCTGCTGATCGATGCCGCGTCCAATCACGCCATCTACTTTCTCGACACCGAAGGCACGATCACCTTGTGGAGTCCGAGCGCGGTTCGCATCTGCGGGTGGTCCGAACGCGAAGCGGTCGGCTGCAAGTTCGACCTGTTCTATACCGCCGCTGACCGCCTGGCGGGCAAGCCCCAGCACGCCCTTGCGGCCGCTCGCGAGCTCGGGCGCTTCCGTGCGCGCGGCGAGCGACGTCGCAAGGATGGAAGTACCTTCATTGCCGACGTTACGCTGACAGCGCTGTTCGATACCGGCGGACGGCTCCGTGGTTTCGGAAAGGTGATGCAGGATGTCACCGAGGAGGCGCGTGCGGCCAGGGAGCTCGAGCTCCGCGAGCGGCAACTCAGCTCGATCCTCGCGACTGTCCCCGAAGCCACGATCGTGACCGGCAACGACGGGTGCATCGTGTCGTTCAGCCGAACCGCGCAATCCTTGTTCGGCTATTCGGAAACCGATGTCGTCGGCTGCGACGCCTCCATGTTGCTGCAATCGCTTTCCGGCAACACGGACCTCCACCTTCTGCGGTTCAACCATCTCGCGGAGATCGGCCCGCGGCGCGGCACGGCGCGGCGCGCCGACGGGACGGTGTTTCCAATCCAGATTACGGTCGGTCGGGCGGCGATCGGCGACAGCGTCCAGTTCACCGGCTTCATTCGCGATTTGAGCGGCGAGGCGGCGACGCGTGCGCGCATGCTCGCGCTGCAACAGCAATTGCTGCACATGTCACGCGTGAGCGCCATGGGAACGATGGCCGCGACGCTCGCACACGAGCTCAACCAGCCCCTCGCAGCGGTGGAAAGCTATATCGGCGCCGCCCGCAATCTGTTGCCGCCGGGCATGGACGACGGGTCGAACGATCTCGACACCGCGCTGGCAGGCGCCTCGGGCCAGGCTCTTCGCGCGGCGGCGATTATTCGCAGAACACGTGAAATGCTGGCGCGCCGCGACATCGAGCTGGTCCATGAGGACCTTGCAGCCTTGCTCGTCGAAGCGAAAAATCTCGCCTGCATGGGGGCGGCCGATCTTCCGACCGCGATCGAGCTGGCGCTCGAACCGGAGCTCGGCTCGGTCCTCGTCGACAAGGTCCAGATCCAGCAGGTCGTGTTCAATCTGCTGCGCAACGCGTTCGATGCGGTTCGCGACGCGCCGGTTCGCAGAGTGCGGCTGGGAGCGGTCGCCCGGAGCCAGGAAATCGCGCAGATCACCGTTTCCGATTCGGGCTGCGGCCTCTCGCCCGACGAGAGCGCCAACATCTTCGACGCGTTTTTCGGCACCAAGATCGGCGGCCTCGGGCTTGGATTGTCGATCTGCCGCACCATCGTCGAGGTCCATGGCGGCCGTATCTGGGCGGGGCCACGCCCCGGTGGCGGGACCGAATTTCACTTCACATTGCGGAGGTCGAAACGGGGAGAAGATCGATGCAGGCGTCCCGAACGGTCCATGTCGTCGACGATGATCGAGCGATCCGCGACGCTGTCGGAATGATGCTCCGGAGCGCGGCGTTCGACGTCCATCTGTGGCCCGATGGCCATTCGTTTCTCGAAGGCGCAGATCCGCATACGCCGGCATGCGCCCTGCTCGACATTCGGATGTCAGACCTGTCTGGTCTGGACGTCCACGCGCTCTTGAAGGAACGGGAACTGCCGATCGCCACGATCATCCTGACCGGGCACGGTGACGTCGCAACCGCGGTCCAGGCCCTTCGCGCGGGCGCACAGAACTTTCTTGAAAAGCCCGTCGAATCGTCCGCGTTGGTTGCGGCCGTCGAAGACGCATTGATGTCGCTGTCGCAATCGTCCGCCGAAGATCCGCGGTCCGAAAAAGCGCGCCGACAACTGGCATCGCTCTCACCCCGCGAGGTCGACGTGCTGCGCGGGCTGGCGGCAGGCAAGCAGAACAAATCGATTGCGCTCGATCTCGGCATCAGCCCCAGAACGGTCGAGGTCTATCGGGCGAACATCATGGAGAAGCTGAACGCGAGCAGCCTGTCCGAAGTGCTCTATGCGGCGTTTGCCGCCGGCGTGGGCGACAAGCCCGCGCCTAGTTCGCCCCATTCTCCGCTGCGCCCTCTCCCTGGCGTACGCCATCCTTCATGACAAAGCCGACGCGTTCGAGCGCGGTCATGTCGCGGGTCGGGTCGCCTTCTACCGCGACCAGGTCCGCACGCAGGCCGGGCGCGATCGTGCCGACCTCGTCTCCGATGCCGAGCACCTTCGCGTTTCCGGCGGTCAACACCTGGAGCGCAGCCGCCGGCGGCATGCCCCAGGCGGCCATCAGCTCGGCCTCACGCGCATTGTCGCCATGCGCGAAGACGCCGGTGTCGCCGCCTGCGCACATCGTGACGCCGGCTTTCAACGCCGCGCGATAGCTCGCCTTTTTTTCCGTGGTCGCCTGCGGCTCGGGCGCTTCGCCGTTCCAGCCGCCATAGCGCGTGATCGCCTCGGTCGCCGCGAGCGTCGGGCACAGCGCCGTACCGTGCGCTTTCATCAGCGCCCAGGTCTCGGCGGTTCCCTCGCCGCCATGCTCGACCGTATCGACGCCCGCCAGGATCGCGCGGCGCATGCCCTCGGCGGTGTTGGCGTGCGCCGCGACCCTGCGTCCGGCATCGTGTGCCGCCTCGACCGCGGCGCGCATCTCGTCGAGCGTGAACGTCGGCCGGCTCGGCTCTCCCGGTCGCCAATGATAATCGGCGTAGAGCTTGATGACGTCGGCGCCGCGGCCGATCTGCTCGCGCACGACGCGCACCACGTCCGCGCCGCTCGCCTCTTCGCCGCCCTGCGGCACCTCGAACGCATAGCCTTTCGGCCCGTAGGCCCCGGTCGCGACGATCGCGCGATCGGCGTTGAGGATGCGCGGGCCTGGCACGATGCCTTGGTCGATCGCGTGCTCCACCCCCACGATCGCATCGCCCGCGCCCTCGGTGCCGAGGTCGCGCACGGTGGTGAACCCCGCCATCAGCGTCGCCCGCGCCGCCGCGATCGCGCGTGCGGTGCGCAGCGCGCGCGATTCCTTGAGCACCTGGTCGTTCCAGCTCGTCTCGTCATAGGGATGGAGGAAGAGATGGACGTGCGCGTCGATCATGCCCGGCATCAGCGTCATGCCCGGCAGCGGCACCGTCTGCGCCCCCGCCGGCGCCGCGACATCGGGGCCGACCGCCGCAATGCGGCGCCCGCGCACCAGGACGCGCCAGCCCGGATGCGCCGTTCGATCGACGGCGGTGAAGACGCGGTCGGGCACCAGAAGGATCGCGCGCTCGTCGGGATCCGGTCCCCGTTGCGCCGCTGCGGCGGTCGCCATCGTCGCCGCCATCGCCACCATCATGCACAGCCGCCCGATCACCATGGTCCTCTGCCCTCCCTCGTTCGCCGCCACGATAGCGCCGCGGTCGCCGCACCGCCATCCTCGCGCAAGCAGGCCCGAATGTGCTAAGGTGCTGATCGAGATCATGTCTCGGCCGCCCGGCATGGCGTAGAAGCGAAAGATACAGGGGGGCTGTCGACGGAGGACGTTCGATGGCTGGAAGAAAAGCGAAGAGCAGGAAACGCCGCAGCCGAATAGGCCGGCCGTGATTACCCTGCTCGTTCTCGATGCCGAGCAGCATTGCCTGCGCAGCCCGCCAGGCTTGCCGTGCTACATCTGCCGCGCGCCACGCGGGCATGCCGGTCCGCACGAATATATGCCGAACGATATGGTGATGATCGCGCAAGATGCCGAACCGATACGCGAACCACTCGAACAACCGGTCGCCTGATAGCGGCATTCGAGGACAGCCGATGAACGACGAAGACCGGCCCATTCACCTGAGCGGCGCGGATGCGCGCGGTGGCGACATCATCCTGCGCACGCGGCGCCGACGGCGCATCTTCGTAGGCGGGCTGATCGGACTGGTCGTGCTCGCGCTGGGCTTCTATTTCGCCGCCTGGTGAACCGCGCAGAAAGCGAAAGGCCGGCGCACGTCGATCACGCGGCCGGCCCTTGCTGAAATGGTGGGCGCGGCAAGGATTGAACTTGCGACCCCTGCGGTGTGAACACAGTGCTCTACCACTGAGCTACGCGCCCGAAACGTCAAGGCGGCGGAAATCCGCCGCCTCTCCGTTTGCAGCCCTGTAGCAGGCGGCCGGCGCTTGTCCAGCCCGCCTGCCCAGAACCAATCTTAGTTGACCGCGTCCTTCAGACCCTTGCCGGCCTTGAACTTCGGCTGGGTCGACGCCTTGATCGTCATCGGCTCGCCGGTGCGCGGATTGCGGCCGGTCGATGCCTTGCGCTTCGATACCGAGAAGGTACCGAAGCCGACCAGGCGAACTTCGTCGCCCTTCTTGAGTGCGCCCGCGACCGAGTCGAACACGGCCTCGACAGCCTTGCTGGCGTCGCCCTTGCCGAGCCCCGACGCGTCGGCGACAGCGCCGATCAGTTCTTGCTTGTTCATTCCCTGGGAACCCCCGTTTAGCTTTGGTCAAAAAGGAATCGCGGCCTGAGCCGGTGCGGCAGTAAGGCCATTCCGCAGCGCCGAGTCAAAGAGATTCGCCGGAATTCGGGGCAGAATGCCCCAAAATCCGGCGACGGCGTCCCTCAATGGTGCATTTCACCGGCGATTCCCGGGCTGCCGACGGGAGGCTGCGCCGCAAGCTCGTCGGCATCGGTCCAGTCGATCGCGGTCAGCGGCCCGGTAAGGGCGAGTCGCAGCACCTCGTCGACATGGCCAACCGGCACGATCTTGAGCCCGTCCTTGATGTTCTGCGGAATCTCGGCGAGGTCCTTCTCGTTCTCCTCGGGAATCAACACCGTTTCGATTCCGCCGCGCAGCGCCGCGAGCAGCTTCTCTTTCAAACCCCCGATCGGCAGCACGCGCCCGCGCAGCGTCACCTCGCCGGTCATCGCGATCTCGCGCCGCACCGGCACGCCGGTCAGCGTCGAGACGATCGAGGTGACGATCCCGATCCCCGCCGACGGCCCATCCTTGGGTACGGCGCCCTCGGGCAGATGAATATGGACGTCCTTGCGCAGGAACAGGCTCGGCTTGATCCCGTAGGAAGGCGCACGCGCCTTGATGAAGCTGAACGCCGCCTCGACCGATTCCTTCATCACGTCCCCGAGCTTGCCCGTGGTCTTGGCGGCGCCCTTGCCGGGCACCGTCACGCTCTCGATGGTGAGCAGCTCGCCACCCACCTCGGTCCAGGCAAGTCCCGTGACCGCTCCGATCTGATGTTCCTCCTCGGAAAGCCCGTGACGATACTTCCGGACGCCCGCGAACTCGGCGAGGTTATCGGGCGTGATCGTCACGCTCGTCGCCTTGCCTTCGAGGATCTTGCGCAGCACTTTTCTCGCCAACTTGGCGATCTCGCGCTCCAGGGTGCGCACCCCGGCCTCGCGCGTGTAGAACTGAATGAGCGCGCGCAGCCCCTCGCGGGTCAGCGTGAACTCATCCTCCTTGAGCCCGTGGGCCTCGATCTGCTTGGCAAGCAGGTGCCGTTCGGCGATCTCGAGCTTTTCGTCCTCGGTATAGCCTTCCAGCCGGATGATCTCCATCCGATCGAGCAGCGGCTGCGGCAGATTGAGTGTGTTCGCGGTGGTGACGAACATCACGTCCGAAAGATCGATGTCGATCTCGAGATAGTGGTCCTGGAAGCGGTTGTTCTGCTCGGGATCGAGCACCTCGAGCAGCGCGCTCGCCGGATCGCCGCGGAAATCCTGCCCGAGCTTGTCGATCTCATCGAGCAGGAAGAGCGGGTTGCTCGTCCCCGCCTTGCGCAAATTGGTAACGACCTTGCCGGGCAGCGATCCGATATAGGTGCGCCGGTGGCCGCGGATCTCCGCCTCGTCGCGCACCCCGCCCAGCGATTGGCGCACGAACTCGCGCCCCGTTGCCTTGGCGATCGACTTGCCGAGCGAGGTCTTGCCGACGCCGGGGGGGCCGACGAGACACAGGATCGGGCCCTTCAATTTGTTGGTCCGAGCCTGCACCGCGAGATATTCGACGATCCGGTCCTTGACCTTCTCGAGCGCGTAATGGTCCTCGTCGAGCACCTCCTGCGCGATCGCGATGTCCTTTTTGAGCTTGGACTTCTTGCCCCAGGGCAGCCCCAGCAGCACGTCGAGATAGTTGCGCACGACGGTGGCCTCGGCGGACATCGGCGCCATCGTCTTCAGCTTCTTGAGCTCCGCGGTCGCCTTGGAACGTGCCTCCTTGGAGAGCTTCAGCTTGGCAATCTTCTGGGTGAGCTCGGCGATCTCGTCGCCTTCCTCCTCGCCCTCGTTGCCCAGCTCGCGCTGGATCGCCTTCAACTGCTCGTTGAGATAATATTCGCGCTGGGTCTTCTCCATCTGGCGCTTGACCCGGCCCTTGATCTTCTTCTCGACCTGGAGGACGCCGAGCTCGCCTTCCATGAAGGCATAGGCCATCTCCAGCCGCTTGGCGGGGTCGCGCTCGATCAGCAGCGTCTGCTTGTCGGCGACCTTGATCGAAATGTTGCCCGCGACCGCGTCCGCCAGCCGCGAGGCATCGTCGATTTCGGAAAGCTGCACCGCCGTCTCCGCCGGCAGCTTGCGATTGAGCTTCGCATAATTTTCGAACTGCTCGATCACCGAGCGCATCAGCGCCGACACCTCGGTGCCCTCGGCCTCCTGCTCCTCGATCAGCGCAACGGTCGCGGTCAGATGGTCGGCGGTCTGTTCGAGCGCCTCGAGCGAGCCGCGCTGCTTGCCCTCGACAAGCACGCGCACCGTGCCGTCGGGCAGCTTCAATAGCTGGAGCACGGTCGCGCTCACGCCCATGTCATAGAGGTCGTCGCGGCCGGGATCGTCCTCGGCGGGATCGAGCTGCGCGACGAGGAAAATCTCCTTGTCGGCGCCCATCGCCGCCTCGAGCGCGGCCACCGATTTGTCGCGGCCGACGAACAGCGGCACGATCATGTTCGGGAAGACGACGATATCGCGCAGCGGCAGAACGGGAAAACGCTGGGTCATGAATACTCCAATGGCGCCTGAACGGGGCGCCTTCGCATCTTATATGGGAAGCGGGGTGGGTCCATCAATCATCGGTGTTCGCCTTCATCTTTGCTCGCGTGAGAAAGGCGCTTCCGCATCTCGACTCCGCGCGCCCTCAGCGGCAGGATGGCAATCGTCCGACAAAAGGGGGGAACCGCCATGATCGTCCGGCTGATTGCCGCCGCCTCGCTGCTCGCGCTCGTCGCGGCCGCGCCCGCACCTGACAAGGGGCAGCCGCCGATCACCGCCCAGACCTCGTCCTCGGGCGGCCCGCTCGCCCCCGAGCAGGAGGCCGTCACCTTCGACACCGCGGACCTGCGTTTCGAAATCTTCCCCGATCGCGAAGCGATCTCCGGCATAGCCACGCTCAATTTCACCGCGAAGAGCCCGCTCTCCCGCCTGGTGATCGACCTCGACCGCAACCTCCCGGTCTCCGCGATCGCGATCGACGGCACGCCGCTGCCCGACGGCGCCTGGTCCAACCCCGAAGGCCGGATGACGATCGATCTCGGCAAGACCGTCCCCGCCGGCGGCAAGGTGTCGGCGAAGATCACCTATGCCGGCACGCCGCATGTGGCGGTGCGTGCGCCGTGGGACGGCGGCTTCGTCTGGGCGAAGACCCCCGCCGGCAAGCCCTGGGTCGCGACCGCGGTGCAGATGGAAGGCTGCGACCTGTTCTGGCCGTGCATCGATTACCCGACCTACGAGCCCGACCGGATCGACATCCACATCACCGTTCCCGAAGGGCTGGTCGCGCCGTCGAACGGCGTCTTCAAGGGCAAGGATACCCTCTCCGACGGCCGCACCACCTGGAACTGGAGCGTCCGCCACCCGACGCTCTACGGCATCGCGCTCAACGTCGGCCCGTATGAGCACATGTCGGGCACCTACAAGAGCCGCTTCGGCAACAGCATTCCGATGTTCTACTGGTATCTCCCCGGCGAGGACGCCGAGGCGAAGGAGCTGTTCGCCGAATTCCCCAAAACGCTCGATTTCTTCGAAAGCGTGATCGGCCCCTATCCTTTCGGCGACCAGAAGCTCGGCGTCGTCGAGACTCCGCACAAGGGCATGGAGCACATGACGATCAACGCCTATGGCAACAACTACGCCAAGTCGCCCTATGGCTTCGACGACCTCTTCCAGCACGAATTTTCCCACGAATGGTTCGCCAACCAGATGACCGCGGCGAACTGGGACGATTTCTGGCTCCACGAAGGCTTCGCCGCCTACATGCAGCCGCTTTATGGCGACTGGCTCGACGGGCGCTGGGCGTACACTGCGATGCTCGCCCAGTCGCGGATGGGGATCGCGGCGCAGTCGCCGCTCGTCCTCGGCAAGCCGCAGACCGCGGAGAACGTCTATGTCGAGCAGCCCGGCCGCGGCGGCGACATCTACACCAAGGGCGCGTGGATGCTCCACACGCTGCGCAGCCTGATCGGCGACAAGGCCTTCTTCGACGCCGTCCGCCTGCTCGTCTATGGCCGCACCGATCCCAAGCCGGGCAATTACCAGCAGGTCTTCCGCTCGACCCCCGATTTCATCCGCGCCGTCAAGCAGACCTCGGGCAAGGATTATCAATGGCTGTTCGACGTCTATATCTATGACGCCGCCTTGCCCGAGCTCGTCCAGACCCGCCAGGGCGACACGCTCCGCCTCGCGTGGAAGACGCCGCACGACAAGCCCTTCCCGATGCCCGTCGAGGTCCGCGTCGGCGATAGCATCGAGACCGTGGCGATGACCGACGGCACCGGCACGCTCGCCATCCCCGCCGACGCGCACGTCGTCCTCGATCCCAACTCGAAAATCCTCATGCAGTCCGATACCGTCGATGCCTTCCGCGCCTGGCGCAAGGCCCAGCAAGACCGAAAGGCCCAATAGTGATCCGTTTCCGCCTCCCCCTCGCCGTCTCGCTCCTCGCGCTCGCCACCGCCGCCACGGCGCAGCAGGCGCTCCCGCAGAAGGGCGAGCCGCCGATCACCGAACAGACGCAGAAATCGGGCGGCGAGCGCCCGCCCGAGCAGAAGGCGATGCGCTTCGACGTCGCCGATCTGGCGATCGAGGTGCTGCCCGAGACGCGGTCGATCAGCGGCATCGCCACGCTCACCTTCACCGCCGCCGCGCCGCTCTCGACGCTCGTGCTCGATCTCGACAAGAATCTCGGTCCCCAGTCGGTCGCGGTCGGCGGCAAGACGCTCCCCGCCTCGGCCTGGTCCAATCCCGAGGGCCAGCTCACCATCACGCTGCCCAAGCCCGTCGCCAAGGGCGAGCAGGTGACGGCGAAGATCACATACGGCGGCACGCCCCACGTCGCCGTCCGCGCGCCGTGGGATGACGGCTTCGTCTGGTCCGAAACGCCCGCCGGCGCGCCGTGGATTGCGACCACCGCCGAAGGCTATGGCTGCGACCTGTTCTGGCCGTGCCTTGATTTTCCGAAGGGAGAGCCCGCGCGCGTCGATCTCCACATCACCGTGCCCGAGGGACTGAAGGCGCCCTCCAACGGCGTCCTCGTCGGCGTCGACACGCTCCCCGACGGACGCACTACCTGGAACTGGACCGCGAAGAGCCCCAACCCGTACAGCGTCGCGCTCAACATCGCGCCCTATGAGGTCATCAAGGGCACGTACCACAGCCAGTACGGCAACGAGATTCCCATGGCCTATTGGTATCTCCCCGGCGAGGAGGAACAGGCCAAGGAGCTCTTCGCCGAATTCGCGCCGACGCTCGATTTCTACGAGACGCTCGTCGGCCCCTACCCCTTCGGCGACGAGAAGGTCGGCGTGGTCGAGACCCCGCACAAGGGCATGGAGCACCAGACGATCAACGCCTACGGCAACGAATATGCCAAGGCCCCCGAGGGGTTCGACTGGCTGTTCCAGCACGAATTCGGCCACGAATGGTTCGGCAACCAGCTCACCGCGGCGAACTGGGACGATTACTGGCTGCACGAAGGCTATGAAAGCTACATGCAGCCGCTCTACGGCCGCTGGCTCCAGGGCGAAGCGCGCTACGCGGCAATGATGCTCGATCAGCGCAATCGGATCATGAACCAGGCACCGATCGTCTCGGGCAAGCTGCGCACCGAGGAGGAAGTGTACGAGGCCGACAAGGGCGGCCCCGGGCAGGACATCTACATGAAGGGCGCGTGGGTGCTCCACACGCTGCGCAACCTGATCGGCGACGACGATTTCTGGAAGATCACCCGTCTCGAAGTCTATGGCCGCCCCGATCCCAAGCCCGGCAATTTCGAGCCGCGCTTCGGCTCGACCGAGGAATATATCGCCAACGTCCAAAAGGTGACTGGCAAGGACTACGGCTGGTTCTTCGACGTCTATCTGAAGCAGGCCGAGCTCCCCAGGCTGATTCGCACCCGCAAAGGCGACCAGCTCACGCTCGCCTGGCAGACGCCCGAAAACCTCCCCTTCCCGATGCCGATCGAGGTCAAGGTCGGCGACACGGTGACCAAGCTGCCGATGACCGACGGCACCGGCACGCTCACCGTTCCCGAAGGCGCCCACGTCGTCGTCGACCCCTGGGCGCGCGTGCTCAAACACTCCGACGCGATCCAGGCCTATCAGGAGTGGGTGAAACAACAGATGGCCGAACGCGCGGCGGCGGAGAAGGAGTAACCCCAATCGTCACCCCGGACCCTTCGGCAAGACGGGGCGCCCCTTCCCACCCGCCGCGCAGCCTGTATTGTTCGCCCCAACCATAAGTCCTGGGGGAGCCCGCATGAAGCCCATCCGCACCGCCGCCGCCGCGCTCGCGCTGTTCACCTCGGTCCCCGCGCTCGCGCAGGCGCTGACCCCCGCCGAAAAGACCCGGATCGACGCGCTCGTCACCCAAACGCTCGCCGGAACCGGCGTGCCGTCCGCCTCGGTCGCGATCGTGCGCGGCGGCGAGATCGTCTATACCGACGCCTGGGGCAAGCAATCGCCCGCCATCCCCGTCGCCCGCGCCGACGTGCCGTACCAGATCGCCTCGATCTCCAAGCAGTTCACCGCCGCCGCGCTCCTCCTGCTCGAGGACCAGGGCAAGCTCGACCTCGACGATCCCGTCAGCAAATACGTCCCCGGCATCACCCGCGGCGACGAGATCACGATCCGCCAGCTCCTCAGCCACACCTCCGGCCTCCAGGATTACTGGCCGCAGGATTACAGCTTCGCCGCGATGGAGCACCCGACGACGCCCCAGCAGATCGTCGATCGCTGGGCCAAGAAGCCGCTCGATTTCGATCCGGGCACGCAGTGGCAATATTCGAACACCGGCTATGTCGTCGCCGGCATGATCGTCGAGAAGGTCGCCGGCATGCCGCTGCTCGACTTCCTCCAGAAGCACATCTTCTCGAAGCTCGACATGCACCCGATCGACCAGGATCTCGCGGTCGGCAAGGGCTATCCGGTCGGCTATCACCGCTACGCGCTCGGCCCGGTCCGCGCCGAAAAGCCCGCCGCGCCCGGCTGGCTCTACGCCGCGGGCGAACTGGCGATGACGGCGAAGGACCTCGCCAAATGGGACGTCGCGCGAATGAATCGCACCGTCCTCCCCGACGACGATTGGCTGGCGCAGGAAACCGCCATCATCCTCAAGAACGGCAAGGATACGGGGTACGGTCTGGGTGTGGATGTCGGCACCACCGACAGCGGCCACGCTTATGTCGAGCATAGCGGCGAGGCGGTCGGCTTCCTGTCCGAAAACATCGTCTTCCCGCAAGACAAGGCCGCCGTCGTCGTCTTCGTCAACAGCGACTTCTCGAACGCCTACGGCGCGATCGCGCAGGGCATCGAAAAGATTGTCTTCCCCAAGATCGCCGGCGCCTCCGATGCCGATGTCGAGAAGGCGAAAACCGCCGAGGCCCGCAAGGTGTACGACCAGCTCGTCCACGGCACGCTCGACCGTTCGCTGATGACCGAGGACGCCAACTATTATTTCACCGAGGAAGCGTTGAAGGATTACCAGCAGAGCCTCTCCGCCCTCGGCGAGCCGGTCAGCTTCGAGCCCCGCGGCGGCCCCAAGCTGCGCGGCGGCTTCGTCCACCGCAGCTACATCGTCACCTATCCCGACCGAAAGCTGTCGGTGAGCACCTATGCCGAACCCGGCGAGAACGGCCGCTACGAGCAGTTCCTCGTCGCCCCGATGAGCTGATCGCAATGACCGACTTCGCCGCGCTCCTCCAGCCCGACAAGGGGCAGCCCGCGCGCACCATCCACATCGTCCATCCCGACGACTGGTCCGACTGGCTTGCTTCCCAGCCCCCGCGCATCCGCGCGATGGTTTCCGCGCACCGCGTCACCGGCACACCCGGCAACGCCGCGATCCTCCCCGGCGACGCGCCCGACGACTGGTCCGCCCTCCTCGTCTGCGACGAGGAGAAGAGCTCGCCGTGGCGCATCGCCTCGCGCGCCGCGGCGCTCCCCGAGGGCGCCTACCGCCTCGCCGAGGGCGACCCCGGCCCCGCCGCGCTCGGCTGGCTGCTCGCGCAGCACCGCTTCACCCGCTACCGCACGCCCGAGGGCGACACCGGCCCGCGCGTCCTCCTCACCCCCGATCCCGCCCGGATCGACGAAACCGTCCGTCTCGCCGAGGCGACCGCGCGCGTCCGCGATCTCGTCGACACACCGGCCGCGGATCTCGGCCCCGCCGAGCTCGAAGCCGCGGTCGAGGAGCTCGCCAAACCGCACGGCGCCACCGTCACCACCACCCGCGGCGATGCGCTCGAACAGGGCTATCCGATGATCCACGCGGTCGGAAAGGCCGCCGCCAAGGGCCGCGAGCCGCGCCTGATCGAGCTCGAATGGGGCAAGCCCGACGCGCCCCGCGTCGCGATCGTCGGCAAGGGCGTGGTCTTCGATTCGGGCGGGCTCGACATCAAGCCCGCCGCGGGCATGAAGCTGATGAAGAAAGACATGGGCGGCGGCGCGCACGCGCTTGCGCTGGCGGGGCTGGTGATGGCCGCGAAGCTCCCGGTGCGCCTCCATCTCCTCATCCCCGCGGTCGAAAACGCGATCGCCGGCAACGCCTTCCGCCCCGGAGACGTGCTGCGCTCGCGCAAGGGCCTCACCGTCGAGAACACCAACACCGATGCCGAAGGCCGCCTCATCCTCGGCGACGCGCTGGCGAAAGCCGCCGAATCCAACCCCGAGTTGATCCTCGATTTCGCCACCCTCACCGGCGCCGCCCGCGTCGCCCTCGGCCCGGACCTCCCCGCCACCTTCGCCAACGACGACGCGTTGGCCGACGCCCTCCTAGCCGCCGGCCGCGACGTCCACGACCCCCTGTGGCGCATGCCGCTGTGGGACGGCTATGACGAGATGCTCAAATCCGACATCGCCGACATGGTGAACGCCCCCGAAGGCGGCTTCGCAGGCGCGGTCACCGCCGCCCTCTTCCTCCGCCGCTTCGTGCCGAAGGAGGTCGCCTGGGCCCATTTCGACACCTTCGCCTGGCGCCCGGCAGCGAAAGCGGGCCGCCCCAAAGGCGGCGACGCCTACGGCCTGCGCGCCGCGTGGCGGATGCTGGAGGAGCGGTACGGATAATCCTCTCCCGTTTGGGAGAGGATGGCGAAGCTTGCCGCGCCAGCGGCTAGCGCAGCTTGGTGAGGGTGACGGCGATCATCGCACGGACAATCGGAGGATCTGAACTGTGCGTCGCCAACTTACCGGCAATTCCGGCCTCTACCACGTGGCGCGAGAACTTTCTCGAAGAGGCTGGCACGTGATGCCCACCCAGCCATCGAGTATCGCGCGTGATAGCGCGCCCGCGCTGCCGCGCGGTATTTCGGTTTTTCTGGACCCCGGCCTTCGCCGGGGAGGCGCGAGGTCCCCTAGACTCCCGAAGCCGCCTCGATAATCGGCACGAACTTCTTCGCCGTCAAACTAGCGCCCCCAACCAGCGCCCCATCCACATCGGGCGCCCCCAAAATCGCCGCCGCGTTCGCGCCCGTCACCGACCCACCGTACAAAATCCGTATCCCCGCCGCCGCATCCCCCACCAACTGCCGCAGCTTCGCCCGAGCGATCGCGTGGATGGCGGAGATGTCCTCCACCGTCGGCGTGCGCCCCGTCCCGATCGCCCAACGCGGCTCGTAGGCGAGCGTGAACCAGTCCGGGGTCGCGCCGTCGGGCACCGATTTCTCGATCTGCGCCTGCACCACCCGTTCGGCGCGCCCCGCGTCGCGCTCGGCCTCGGTCTCGCCGCAGCACAGGATGACGTCGAGCCCGCGGGCGTGCGCCGCCGCCGCCTTGCCCCAGGCATCCTGGCTCGTCTCGTTTTGGTCCGCGCGCCGCTCGCTATGCCCCACGATCACGACGCGCGCGCCCGCCTCCACCAGCATCGCCGCCGAGACGCAGCCGGTATGCGCCCCCGCTTCGGCCTCGTGGCAATCCTGCCCGCCGATCGCCAGCCCCGGCGCCGTCCGCGCCGCCGCCTCGATCAGCGTGAACGGCACGCACACCGCCACGTCGACCCCCGGATGCCGTGCCGCCGCCGCCGCGATCTTCTCGATCTCGGGCAGGTCCGCCCGCAGGCCGTTCATCTTCCAATTCGCCGCCACGAACTTGCGCCGCATGAGCCTTCCTTCCCTGTTTGGCTCCGGTCTAGCGACGCCCCCTGCGCGCACAAGCTTGAAGCGCGCCCGCTCCCCCCGTAAAGCGAGCCGCTCCTATCCTTCCTCACCGATCGGTCCGCTCGCGCATGCTCACTTTCATCCGCCGCCTCACCAACTCGAAGGTCGGCCTCGTCATCACCTTCGCCGTGCTCATCGTGATCGCGATCGCCTTCGCCGCGGGCGACATGATGGGGATTACCTCGACCAGCAGCGGCATGACACCCACCTCGGTCGCGACGGTGGGTAACACGAGCATCGGCGAGAATGCGCTGCGCGAGCGCGTGCAGCAGGATCTGCAAGGCTATCGCCAGCAGCAGCCCTCGCTCGACATCGCCACCTTTATTGCAGGCGGCGGGCTCGAAGGCGCGCTCAATCGGATGGTCGACGGGGTCGCCTTCACGCAATTCGCGCACGACCAGGGCATGGAGGTGAGCAAGCGCCTCGTCGACGGCCAGATCGCGAGCATCCCCGCGTTCCAGGGCCCCGACGGTCAGTTCAGCATGCAGGCCTATCGCGCGATTCTCGCGCAGCAGGGCCTGACCGATGCGGGGCTGCGCGCGGACATGGCCAAGGACATTCTCGCGCGCCAGCTCATCCTGCCGACGATCGGCGCAAGCCAGGTGCCCGAGCAGATGGCGATCCCCTATGCCGCGCTGCTGCTCGAAAAGCGGGAGGGCAAGGTCGGCTTCGTGCCGACCAGCGCGGTGCCGGCGGGCACGGCGCCCACCGACGCCGAGATCGCGACCTTCTACAAGCATGGCGCGGCGCGCTACACCGTCCCCGAACGCCGCGTGATCCGCTACGCGGTCGTCACGCCCGCCCGCGTCGCCGATGCCGCCAAGCCGACCGATGCCGAGATCGCGCAGGGCTACAACCAGCAGAAGGATCGCTTCTCTGCCAAGGAAACGCGCAACCTGAAGCAAGTGATCGTCGCCGATCAGAACGCCGCCAACCAGATCACGCAGAAGGTGAAGGCGGGCACCTCGATCGATGCTGCCGCGCAGGCCGCCGGGCTCGCGGCCTCGACGATCACCGACATCGAGAAGCAGGATTACGCCCAACAGAGCTCGGCTGCCGCCGCCGACGCCGTCTTCTCCGCCGCGGAGGGCACTGTCGCCGGCCCGGTGAAGACACCCCTCGGCTTCGCGATCGTGCGCGTCGAGAAGGTGACGCACGTGCCCGGCAAGACGCTGGCGGAGGCACGCGATACGATCGCGGCCGAGGTTCAGAAGGTGAAGACGCAGCAGGCGCTGGCCGATCTGCGCGATACGATCGACGAGGCGGTCCTGGATGGCGCGACCTTCGCCGAGCTCGCCGCCGATCGCAAGCTCGAGGCGCAGACGACCGCGCCCGTGACCGCCGCCGGCATCAACCCCCTCGATCCGGCGAGCAAGCCCGATCCCACTTTGTCGCAGGTGGTCGCCGCCGGCTTCGACGCGCAGGAAGGCGACGCGCCGCAGATCGTCGCGGTCGGCGAGGACGGGAGCTTCGCGGTGGTCGCGCTCGAGCATGTGGTGGCGGCAGCCCCGCGCCCGCTCGCCGAGATTCACGACCAGGTGGTCGCCGATTTGAAGACCGACCGCGCCCGCCGCGCCGCGCGCGAGATCGCCGCCGGGATCGTCGCCAAGGTCAACAAGGGCGAGGCGCTCGGCAAGGCGCTCGACGAGGCGACCGTGTCGCTCCCTGCGGCCGAGCCGCTCGAGGCCAGCCGCGCGCAGCTCCTCCAGAACCGAAACGGCGCCCCGCCCCCGCTCGCGCTCATGTTTTCGATGGCCGAGAACAAGGCGAAACTGCTCGAGGCGCCGGGCGACGCCGGCTGGTACATCGTCACCCTCGACAACATCGATCGGGTCGATCCAAAAGGCCAGGACGACGTCATCAAGGCCGCGCGCGCCGATCTCGCGCGTCAGGCCGGCGCCGAATATGCCGAGCAGTTCGCCGAGGCGGTGCGCCGCAAGGTCGGCGTCGAGCGCAACACCAAGGCCATCGCCGAGGTCCGGTCCGCGCTCACCGGTGCGGGCGCCACGCCCTGACCGCGATGATCGAGGGGCTGGACGCGGCTCGCACGGCGCTCGATGGCGGTCGCCCCGCGCTCGTCTGGCAGCGCGCGGTCGACGATCTGCAAACGCCGGTTGCCGCCGCGCTCGCGCTGATCGAGCCAGGACGCGGCGATTTTTTGCTCGAATCGGTCGAGGGGGGTGCCGTGCGAGGGCGCTACAGCCTGCTCGGCCTCGCTCCCGATCTGGTCTTTCGCGCGGCCGGCAATGCAGCCGCGATCAACCCGCACTGGCTCAACGATCGCACCGCATTCGCACCCGCCGACCGGCCGACCCTTGCCGCGCTCCGCGATCTCGTCGCGCGCTGCCGGATGGAGGTACCGCCCGAGCTTCCCCCCGCCCTCGCCTGCCTGGTCGGCTATTTCGGGTACGAAACGATTGGCCTGGTCGAAGACCTGCCCCGCCCGGCCGCCGACCCGCTCGGGCTGCCCGACATGATGTTCGTGCGCCCGACGGTGATCGTGATCTTCGACCGGCTGAGCGACGCCCGCTTCATCGTCGCGCCCGTCTGGCCAAACGCGGGCCGCGCCGCCGATGCCCTGATCGGTGCCGCCCGTGAACGGATCGAGGAGACCGCGCGCCGTCTCGCCGCGCCCGATCTGCCACCGCCGCCGCGTGCCGAAGCCGCCCCGCTCGATCTCGCGCCCCAGCTTCCCCCCGGCCGCTATGCCGAGATGGTCCGCCAGGCGAAGGACTATATCGTCGCCGGCGACATCTTTCAGGTCGTGCTCGCGCAGCGTTTCACCGCGCCCTTCGCGCTCCCGCCGTTCGAGCTCTACCGCGCGCTGCGCCGCGTGAATCCCTCACCTTTTCTCTACCACCTCGATCTGCCCGGCTTCGCGCTGACCGGGTCGAGCCCCGAAATCCTCGTGCGCGTGCGCGATGGCGAGGTCACGATCCGCCCGATCGCGGGAACCCGCCCCCGCGGCAAGACCGCGAGCGAGGACGAAATCAACCGCACCAGCCTCCTTTCCGATCCGAAGGAACGCGCCGAGCACCTCATGCTGCTCGATCTCGGCCGCAACGATGTCGGGCGCGTCGCGGAGACCGGCAGCGTGCGCGTCACCGACAGCTACGGCATCGAATTCTACAGCCACGTCATGCACATCGTCTCGAACGTGGTGGGCCGGCTCGATTCGAGCCACGACGCGCTCGACGCGCTGTTCGCAGGGTTCCCGGCGGGCACCGTCTCGGGCGCGCCCAAGGTCCGCGCGTGTCAGATCATCGCCGAATTGGAGCCCGAGGTGCGCGGCGCCTATGCCGGCGGCGTCGGCTATTTTTCGCCCGATGGCTCGATGGATTCCTGCATCGTGCTGAGGACGGCGGTCGTGAAGGACGGCGTGATGCACGTCCAGGCGGGCGCGGGCATCGTCGCCGACAGCGACCCCGCCTACGAGCAGCGCGAGTGCGAGGCGAAGGCGGGCGCCCTCCTCGCCGCCGCGCGCGAGGCCGTCGCACGGGCGGGCGACCCCGGTTCGGGCAGTAATCCGTCCTGATCGTCGTCCCGCGCGAAAGCGGGATAACGCAAGCGGCCTAAGGCACCGATCCCTGCGCCTGCTTGCGCTCGCGCCTCGCCGCTGCCGCCGCGCGCGCGGCTTCCATGAAGCACCCGGTCTGTCCGCCCGTTCCCACCGGCGAGCACGTATCGGGCAGCCCGCCCGCCTCGCGGCTGACGTCATCGACCACCTCGGCCTTGTTCACCCAGCTATTCTTGGCGGGCGTATAGTCGGTCTCGCGCAGGTCCTCGGGGATGCGGAACTGCTCGTCGGCGTCCTCGTGGCTGCACACGACGACCTCGCCTTCCGCGGCCTTGGGGCAGGTCTCGGCGCCATAAACCGTGACGTTGCGGATACGCTGAGGCGGTGCGTCCTGCCGGGCTTCGGCGGCGGCGGCGGCTTGCGGCGCCTGCTGCGCGAGAAGCGGCGCGGGCGCGGCGAGCAGCGCGGCGAAGATGAGCGGGACCATGAGCAATCTCCTGTGAACCCAACGTCTGCCGAGCGCGATTGCTCCGGGCTGAACGCCGTTGCTCTGGCGAGGCTTCGGGGCGAAATCAGGGCGATGCAAGCCAAAATGCGTCGATCGGCGCCCAAGCAGCGCTCCGGTTGCGCTCCCCTCCGCATCGGCTATGGCGGCGCGCATGATCCTGGTCGTCGACAATTACGACAGCTTCACCTGGAACCTGGTCCATTATCTGATGGAATTGGGCGCCGAGGTGCGCGTCGAGCGCAACGACGCGTTGACGGCGGCGCAGGCGCTCGC